>NZ_WWKH01000478.1:0-3567 GCF_009865595.1 Streptomyces sp. SID1328
CGACGCGCTGCTGCTGGCCGCCGGAGAGCTGGTAGGGGTAACGCTTGGCGAGCGAACTGTCCAGCCCGACCCGCTCCATCAGCTCGGCCGCGCGCTCACGGGCCTTGCCCTTGCTCCAGCCGAGCAGGCGGGGCACGGTGATGATGTTGTCGATGATGGTGCGGTGCTGGAAGAGCCCGGCGTTCTGGATGACGTAACCCATGGACCTGCGCAGGGAGTTGACGGGCTGCTGCCGGATGTCGGCGCCGTCGAGGAGGATGCTGCCCTCGCTGGGCTCCACCATCCGGTTGATCATCCGCAGGGTGGTCGTCTTGCCGCAGCCGGAGGGGCCGACGAGGACGGTGATCGCGCGGTCCGGTATGTCGAGCGACAGCCGGTCGACCGCGACCGTGCCGTCCGGGTATCGCTTGGTGACTGAATCTATCCGTATCAAAACGCCGCGCGCCCTTCGGTTGGCAGGAGTGCCTGGACCGTCCCGGCCGAGTCCAGTCGGCACGAGCCACGCCACCCGGACAGCGCGGAAGGGCGACCGGACCGGGTGCGGGCGCGCACACCCGTGGTCGTGCCACGGCCGGACGGTCCCATGAATCGGGAGGCTGCTACCCAGCCACGGCCCATCCATTCATCTGATCATGTGACACCGCTCATACCGTCCCGCTCGTACGACGATGCCCACCCGCCGCTTCCGGCAGGTGGGCGTCGTCGGGGACGGTGTCAGCTCTCCTGGGGGGTGAGGCGCAGCGAGATGCTGTTGATGCAGTACCGCTGGTCCGTGGGCGTGGGGTAGCCCTCGCCCTCGAAGACATGGCCGAGGTGGGAGCCGCAGCTGGAGCAGCGGACCTCGGTGCGGACCATCCCGTGCGAGCGGTCCTCGATCAGCTCGACCGCGTCGCTGTCCTTCGGGTCGAAGAAGGACGGCCAGCCGCAGTGCGAGGCGAACTTGGTGTCCGAGGTGAACAGGTCGGCGCCGCAGGCCCGGCAGGAGTAGACACCCTCGGTCTTGGTGTCCGTGTACTCACCGGTGAAGGCGGGTTCGGTGCCCGCCTGGCGCAGCACCGTGTACTCGGCCGGGCTCAGCTCCGCCCGCCACTGCTCGTCCGGCTTCTCGACGTCGTACGCCATGAGGATCAGCCCCTTTACTTCTGCGACAGGCGGTCCAGGATCAGCGGGCCCAGGTCGGTGACGTCACCCGCGCCCATGGTGAGAACGAGATCACCGGGCTTCGCCATTCCCTCGACGACCTCGGGGATGTCCGCCTTGTCGGGCACGGCGGTGACGTCGGCGCCGGCCGCGCGGGCGGCCTCGATGATCAGCGCGCTGGTGATGCCGGGGATCGGGTCCTCGCGGGCCGGGTAGATGTCGAGCACCACGGAGGCGTCGGCGAGGGCGAGGGCCTGGCCCATCTCCTTGCCCAGCTCCTGGGTGCGGGAGAACAGGTGCGGCTGGAAGACGACGAGGATGCGGCGGTCGTCCCCGGCGGCGCCGCGCATGGCCTCCAGGTCGGCGGTCATCTCGGTGGGGTGGTGGGCGTAGGAGTCGATCACCTGGACGCCCGCCTCCTCGCCCTTGAGCTGCAGGCGCCGCTTGACGCCGGTGTACGCGGCGAGGGCGGGGGCCAGCTCGTCGGCGGGGAGGCCGAGGGCGACGCCGGCGGCGAGCGCGGCGACGGCGTTGAGCGCGTAGTGGCGGCCGGGGACGGAGACGGCGAAGGTCAGCTCGCTGCCGTCCATCAGCACGGTGACCTGGCTCTTGAGTCCCTGCGGGACGATCTTGAGGACCCGCACGTCGGCGTCCTCGGCCTCGCCGTAGGTCACCGTCCTCACACCGGTCACCCGGCGGGTCAGCTCACGGGCGCCCTCGTGGTCGGCGGAGATCACCAGGGTGCCGCCGGGGACGATCTTCCCCGCGAAGGTCTCGAAGGACTCGTAGATCTCGTCCATCGAGGCGTAGTTGGCGTGGTGGTCCAGCTCGACGTTGAGGACGATGGCGACCTCGGGGGCGTACTTGTGGAAGCTGCGGTCGCTTTCGTCCGCCTCGGCCACGAAGATCTCGCCCTCGCCGTGCAGGGCGTTGGAGCCGGGGGCGTCCAGGTCGCCGCCGATGGCGTACGACGGGCGGGCGCCCAGCTCGGTCAGGGAGACCGCGAGCATCGAGGTGGTGGTGGTCTTGCCGTGCGTACCGGCCACCGCGATCGGCCGCAGGCCCTCCATCAGCGCGGCGAGCGCGTCGGAGCGGTGCACCACGGGGATGCCCAGCTCGGCGGCGCGGGCCAGCTCGGGGTTGTCCTGCCGGATCGCGGAGGAGACGACCACACAGCTCGCGTCGTCGGCGAGGTGGCCGGCGGCGTGCCCGATGTGCACGGTCGCCCCGTGCGCCCGCAGCGCCTCGGCGGTCGCGGACTCCTTGGCGTCACTCCCCGCCACCCGCGCCCCCCGCTGAGCCAGGATCTTGGCGATCCCCGACATCCCGGCCCCCCCGATCCCGATGAAGTGCGGTCGGTCCATGGCGATAGGAAGGCCGGGTGCCATGCGTTCTTCTCCCATATACGAGCGAGCCAGAGGAGGCCCACCCTATGCGCAGATCCGGCCCCTCCCGCACCCCGGCCACTGACGCGCCGGGTGAGGAGCGCGGCTCCGCAGCGCTACGCCTTGCTGTGGCTGAAGAGCTTCAGCACCGGGACGCCGACCTTGTGGCGGGCGCGGGAGGCCCAGTCGCGGTGGAAGAACTCCTCGACGTAGTGGGGGTCGGTGAGAACGATGACCTCGTCGGCGTTCACCTCCGCGACGAGGGACTTGAGCGCCTCCAGCGGGTGGTTCTCGACGAGTCTTCCCTCGGCCCGGCTGCCGGCGGCGCGCAGCGCCTGGAGGGAGACCTCCAGGGCCTTCTCCCCCACCCCCCGCGCGTCCGTGCCCTCGGGCGTCTCGCCCTCGTGCACGGCCTCGTCCAGCTCGCCGAGGGCGATGTCGTCGATGGCCCGCAGCAGCCGGTCCGCCTGGTCACCGCGCGGCTGGAGGAGCACATGGAAGAAGACCGGCTCGTCCCCGTGCAAGGTCGTCACGAACTCCACGTCGGCCGACGTCAGGGCTTTCTCGATCATCAGAACGCTTGTGAACACCAGCCGCCTCTTCTCCCTTGAGGGTCCTCATGACCCTCTGTCCTCCGTTGGCCCGAACCGGGCCTGCGGAAACCATCCTGCCCCGTTACCGCACGGGAGCACCGGGACTAAGTGTGCCCGCCGGAAGCCAAACGGAACGGTAGATTCCGCTCTTTTCAGGGTCGGCGGTACCGCCCGAACAGAAATCCGTCCTCCTCCAGCAGCGACGCGAGCCCGAACCGGCGCGGCAGGGAGACACCGGGACCGCCCGCGATGCGCTGCGCGTTCCCTGCGGTGAGCATGGGCGACAGCGTCAGGCACAGCTCGTCCAGCACCCCGGCGGCGACCAGTTGCCCCAGCAGCCGCGGCCCGCCCTCGGTGAGCTGCCGGACGTACCCGAGCCCGGCGAGCGCCTCCACGGCCCGTCGGGGATCGACCCGGCGCCCCTCCCCCGCGACGACCACCCGCGCCCC
>NZ_WWKH01000479.1:0-1035 GCF_009865595.1 Streptomyces sp. SID1328
CGCTCGCCGTCTGGGCCGCCGGCCGGACGCACCACGCGCTCGACGGCAGCGCGGCCGTCGAGGACTCCGTCTTCCCGTACGCGCTGCTGCCCGCCGGGGCCGCCGTGCTCGCCTTCTGCCTGGTGCTCACGCTGCTCGACGGCGCCATGCACGTGGCCGCCGACCGGCTCCCGCCGCGCCGGGCCTGGCGTGGGCTGTTCACCCGCTCCCTGGCCCCCGTCGCCGTGCACGGCCTGGCCGGACTGATGACCGCGGTGCTGTGGCGCAGCCCCTACGGGCCCGTCGCCGCCCTGCTGGTGCTGCTGCCGATGGGCGTCTCCTGCTGGGTGTTCGCCCAGTACCACCGCGAACGCGCCGCCCACCAGGCCACCATCCGCGCCCTCGTCCAGGCCGTCGACATCAAGGACGGGTACACGAGGGGTCACAGCGAGCGGGTCGGCCAGGCGTCCGTGATGATCGCCCGCCAGCTCGGCCTGGACGACGAACGCGTGGAGGTGCTCCGCTTCGCGGGCATCCTCCACGACGTCGGCAAGCTCGGCGTCCCCACCCGGCTGCTGCGCAAGGAAGGCCCGCTCACTCCCGAGGAACGCCGGATCATCGAGCTCCACCCGGAGTACGGCCACGAGATGACCCGCGGCATCTCCTTCCTCGGGGAGGCCCGCGCGGCGATCCTGCACCACCACGAACGTCTCGACGGCAGCGGCTACCCCTACGGGCTCGCTGGCACCCAGATCCCCGAGTGCGCCCGTGTGGTCGCCGTCGCCGACGCCTTCGACGCCATGACCTCCACCCGCTCCTACAGCCGGGCCCGCCCGGTCGAGGTCGCCGTCGCCGAGCTGGAGCGGTGCGCGGGCGCCCAGTTCGACCCCCGGATGGTCGGCGCGCTGGCCGCCGCCCTGCGCCGGCACGGCTGGCGCCCCGAGGTCACCGCCGACGAACCCGCCCCCGGCGTCCCGCCGCGCCAGCGCACCCACGGCCGGACCACCGGGGCCCATCGGTGACCGCCCGCCCGAGTGCCCGCCGTCTGATCCACGG
>NZ_WWKH01000480.1:0-5672 GCF_009865595.1 Streptomyces sp. SID1328
AACTCAAGGCCCAGCACGACCTGTTGATGGCCAACTTCTTCGCCCAGACCCAGGCCCTCGCCTTCGGCAAGACCGAGGAAGAGGTCCGCGAGGAGGGGGTGCCGGAAGAACTGGTCCCGCACAAGACCTTCCCGGGGAACCGCCCGACGACCTCCATCCTGGCGCCGGAGCTGACCCCCTCCGTGCTGGGGCAGCTCATCGCGCTGTACGAGCACAAGGTGTTCGTGCAGGGCGCGGTCTGGAACATCGACTCCTTCGACCAGTGGGGCGTCGAGCTGGGCAAGGTGCTCGCCAAGCGCATCGAACCCGCCCTCACCGAAGGCGCCGAGGTGCCCGGCCTCGACCCGTCGACGCGGGCGCTGGTCGCCGAGTACCGGAAGATGGGCGGCTGACCCATTCGTGAGGCGGGCGCGGCCGGTTCGGGCCGCCGCGCCCGCCCCCGGAAGAGTCGGGCGCCACCGGTCAAGCGGAGACACGCCGACCGCGCAAGAGTTCCCCGGTAATTTCACAACAGATCCATATCGGGTTGTCGATCTTCGGTGTGGTGGCGGAAGGCAGCTGATAGGGAGATACCTCCAGGGGGGCCGGAGAGGGTGGTCATCCCTGCGCAGCTCCGGGAGGTACCCACTACATGGCCCATCAGCCGCACACCCTGTTGAAGGCCGTGCTCGACGGATGGCGGAACTCTCTGCTGGACATGGGCGGCCGCAACCGGCTGCTGAACTTCCGGCACACCAGGACCGCCACCCTGGAGATCACCGCACCGGAGCCGGCCGCCCTGCTCGCGGAGCTGGCCAAGGGCTGGGAGTTCGCCCCCGTCACCGAGCGGGAGGCCGGAGTGGAGCTGGCCAAGGCGGGCGACACCGGCTCCGCCCGGCGCTCCCGGCCCGGACTGGTCACCCAGAAGACCACCCAGGCCGCGCTGGACAGTTCGCTGTACCAACTCCGCCAGAAGTCCGGCCAGATGTTCAACGACTACGGCCTCTGGGTGCTCTGGCTCGGCATCGGCATGCTCGACTGGCGCGAGCCCGGCGCGCACGAGAGCAGCGCCGCCCCGCTCCTCCTCGTCCCCGTGGAGCTGCGCCGGGACGGCAATCGCCGTTACCGCCTCCACCCGGCCGAGGGGCAGGAGCGCATCCACAACCCGGCGCTCGCCGTGAAGGCGGACCGGCTCGGTGTCGACTGGTCGCCCGTCACCGGCACCGACGCCGCCGACCCGGCCGCCGTGCTCGCCGCCGCCCGGAAGGTCACCGCCCGGCTGGAGGGCTGGGACGTGCGGGACCGGGCGGTGCTCGGGCTGTTCGCCTCCCACCGCGAGGCGATGTATCAGGACCTCCAGCAGAACGAGGAGCAGATCCTCGCCCATCCGCTGGTCCGTGCCGTCGCTCTCGGCCCCGACGCCGGGCTCCCCGCCGACCTGGTCGACTTCGAGCCGCCCGGCCTCGACCGGATCGACGAGGTCCAGCTCCCCGAGCGCACCCCGCTCGTGCTCGACGCGGACGCCTCCCAGCGGCAGTGCGTGGCGGCCGCGCTGGACGGGCGGTCCTTCGTGATGAGCGGGCCGCCCGGCACCGGCAAGAGCCAGACCATCACCAACCTGATCGCCGCGCTCATGCACGCCGGCCGCAGTGTGCTGTTCGTCAGCGAGAAGGCCGCCGCGCTGGACGTGGTGCGCAACCGGCTGGGCGCGGTCGGTCTCGGGGACTTCGTGATGGCGCTGCACAGTGGCGACACCAGCAAGAAGGCGGTGGCCACCGAGCTCGCGCGGGTGCTCACCACCGAGGCCCGTGTCACCGGCGCCGCCGCCCACGAGCTGGAGCGCGCCCGCGCCCTGCGCGAGGAGCTGTCCGGCTACGCGGCGGCGATGAACGAGACCCGCGACCCCCTCGGCCGCACCCTGCACGACGTCCTGGGCCGGCTGGTCCTGCTGGAGCAGGCCGGGACGCCGCAGCTCCCGCTCGGCGCGCGCAACGCCAAGGCCGCGCGCACCCTGAGCGCCGCCGCGCTCCAGGAGTTGCTGGCCGCCGCCGGTACGGTCGCCCGTGCCTGGCGCCCCGCGGCCGAGGGGGACGCCTTCGCCTGGCGCGGTCTGACCGGCACCGCCCCGCACCAGGCCGTGCACGAGGCCGCCGACGCCCTCGGCGCCCTGGTCACCGTCGCCGGACGCCGTCCCTTCGCCGTCACCGTGGACGAGCCCCGCACGGTCCGCGAGCTCCAGCAGCTCGTCCGTACCCTCACCGCCGGGCTGCCCGGCACCACGGCACCGGCCGACGGCACGCTGCCCGACGACATCACGGCCCAGACCGCCCAGCTCGCCGACCTGTTCGGAATGCCGAAGCCGGACCGGCCCGAGGCCGCTTTCGCCCTGTGCGAGCTGGCCGGGCTCACCACCGCGGGACACCGCCCGCCGCGCGACTGGTTCGACGGCGGAACGCTGCGCCGCGCCCACACCGCCGCCGCGGAGCTGCGTAGCGCCCTTGACGCCGAGGAGCGGGCCCGCGCGGCCGCCGCCGACGTGTTCGGGGAACAGGTGCTCGCGGAGCCCGCACTCCCGGAACTGGTCACCCGGTTCGGGGAGCAGCACAAGGGGCTGATGGCCCGCTTCTCCGCGCAGTACAAGGCCGACCGGCAGCAGCTCACCGCCCTCACCCGCACCGGCACCTGGGACAAGGCCCTCCTCACCCGGCTGGACGACGCCCTCGCCTGGCACCGGGCCGCCGCCGAGGTCGCCCGGCTCACCGAGACCCACCGGGCACTCCTCGGCCCGTACACCCCGAGCACCCTGCCGGCCTGCGCCGACACCGACCGGGCCCTGGCCACCGCCGACCGTGTCGCGGTGCTGGGCGCCCCGGCGGAGCGGTCCGCCCTGCTGGCCGACCGCCTCGCCGCCGAAGCCGACCCCGACCCGCTGCCCACCCTGCTCGCGGACCAGATCCTGGGCGCCCTCGCCGCCTGGTGCGCCGCCGCCACCGCCCGATCCGCGCGCTGGAACGCGGCCGTCACCGAGCTTCTGGACCAGTTCGACACGGCCCGCCGCACCCAGCTCTCGCCCGCCCTGCTCGGCCCCCTCGACCAGGCCGGCCGGGCCGTCGACGCCCTGCTGGACGACCCGCAGGGACCCGAGGTCTGGCACACCCATGTCGGCGGGGTCGCCGTGCTCGCCCGGCACGGCGCCGACACGCTGGTGGCCAGTGCCGCCGAGCGCGGGATGGACCCGGAGCGGCTGCCCGAGGTGGCCGAACAGGCGGTGCTGCGGGCCTGGGCGGACGACCTGCTCGCGACCGATCCCCGGCTGCGCAGCACCCGTGCCGAGGACCTGGACACCCGTGTGGCCGACTTCCGGGCCGCCGACCTGCGCCTGGTCGCCGCGGCGGGCGGTGCGGTGACGGAGGCGTGCAACAAGCGGCGCCCGCGCAACTTCGCCGGGGGCGGCGGCGCCGTCATCGTCCGCGAGGCCGAGAAGAAGACCCGGCACATGCCGGTGCGTGAACTGCTGGGCCGCACCCGCGAGGTCGTCCAGGCGGTCAAGCCCTGCTTCATGATGAGCCCGCTGACCGTCAGCCAGTTCCTGCCGCCCGACTTCCACTTCGACGTGGTGGTGTTCGACGAGGCGTCCCAGGTGCGGCCGAGCGATGCCGTGAACTGCATCTACCGGGGCCGCACGCTCATCGTCGCCGGTGACGACAAGCAGCTCCCGCCGACCTCCTTCTTCGACTCCGCGGTGGACGACGACTCCGACGAGTACGCCGAGGACCTGCCCGACTCCTTCGAGTCCCTGCTGCACGCCTGCAAGGCGGGCGCGATGCGCGAGCTGCCCCTGCGCTGGCACTACCGCAGCCGCCACGAGAACCTGATCACCTTCAGCAACCGCGAGTTCTACGCCAACTCGATGATCACCTTCCCCGGCGCGGTGGCCGAGGGCGAGGACGTGGGCGTGGCGTTCCTGGCGGCCGACGGTGTCTACGACCGGGGCGGGCGCCGGGACAACCGGGCCGAGGCCGAGTTCGTGGCGCGGCGGGTGCTGCACCACTTCGACACCCGGCCCGGCAGGACCCTCGGTGTCGTCGCGCTGTCACAGGCGCAGGCGTCCGCGATCGACCTGGCCGTGCAGCAGGCCCGGCTGGCCCGGCCCGACCTCGACCACTGCTTCACCGAGGACCGGCTCGACGGGTTCTTCGTCAAGAACCTGGAGTCGGTGCAGGGCGACGAGCGCGATGTGATGATCATGTCGATCGGCTACGGCCCCGACGAACACGGCCGCCTCGGCCTCAACTTCGGCCCGATCAACAAGAACGGCGGCTGGCGGCGCCTCAACGTGGCGGTCACCCGCGCCCGCTTCCGCATGGAGGTCGTCTCCTCCTTCCGGGGCACCGGCCTGGCCGACAGCGCCAACGAAAGCGTGCAGTACCTCAAGCGCTATCTGGAGTACGCCGAGAACGGCCCCGCCGTCCTCGCCCGTGACGTGGTCCAGTCCGACGCCGAGCCCGACAGCCCCTTCGAGGAGTCCGTCCTCGCCGTGCTGCGCGGCTGGGGCTACCGGGTCCAGCCGCAGGTCGGCGTCGCCGGGTACCGCATCGACCTGGGCGTACGCCATCCCGAGCGGCCCGGCGCATACGCGCTCGGCATCGAGTGCGACGGCGCGATGTACCACTCGTCCAAGGCCGCCCGTGACCGGGACCGGCTGCGCGAGCAGGTGCTGGCCGGGCTCGGCTGGAAGCTGCACCGCATCTGGGGCACCGACTGGTACCGGGGCCGGGCGGCGGCCGAACGCCGGCTGCGCGAGGCCGTCGAACAGGCCGTCGCCGACGGCCCGTCGACCACGGTGACCGGCCCGGCGCCCGTCGCCACCGTGCCCGAGCAGCGCACCCGGTCCGTCGAGACCCCGCCGGAGCGCGTTCCCGTCGACCTCGGCACCGGGCGGGAGTGGAGCGCGCCGTACGCCCCTGGTGTCGTCACCGTCGCCCCGCGTCACGAACTGCACACCGCCGAGGCGCGGCCCGCGCTGCGCGAGGTGCTGGTCCGGATCGTCGGGGCCGAGGGCCCCGTCCACGAGGACCTGCTGGTGCAGCGGGCGCGGGAGGCCTGGGGCGTCGGCCGGGCCGGCAGCCGTATCCGGGACAACGTCCGCGCGGTCGCCGACGCCCTGGTGCGCTCGCGGACGATCGCCTCGGAGGACAGCTTCTACACGCTCGCGGACCCCGGCCCGCTGAAGGCCCGCCACCCCCGCGAGGGCGACACACCCCGCAAGGTCGTGCACATCGCGCCCGGCGAGCGCCATGTGGCGCTGTACGAGCTGGCCGCCGAGTGCCCCGGCATGACCGAGGACGAACTCATCAAGCAGACCTGTGAGTTCTTCGGCTGGCGGCGCACCGGCAAGGACATCCGGGACCGGCTCGCCGCCGACATCGCGGAACTCCGCGGCGCCGGACGGCTCCAGGGCGGTCCGGACCAGGTGAGCGCCGCCCGCTGACACACGAAAGGGGCGGCGGGGAATCCCCGCCGCCCCTTTCCCCGTGCTCAGCTCACGGTGAAGCCGGCGGATACATCGACCGCGGCAGGTCCGCCGCGGCCGCCGAGTCCAGCAGCCACAGCGTCCGCGCCCGGCCCTGGGCACCGGCCGCCGGGGCCTGCACCTCGCCCGCGCCGGACAGCGCGATCGCCACCGCCTCGGC
>NZ_WWKH01000049.1:0-1068 GCF_009865595.1 Streptomyces sp. SID1328
GAGGCGTTGTTCGCGTAGAACTCCACGCCCGTGCCGAAGATGTCCGAGGTCGCCTCGTTCAGCCCGCCCGACTCACCGGAGTAGTTGAGCCCGGCCGTGTTGGAGGTGACGCCGTGGCTCATCTCGTGCCCGGCGACGTCCAGGGCGGTCAGCGGGTCCGCGTTGCCCGAGCCGTCGCCGTAGGTCATGCAGAAGCAGGAGTCGCTCCAGAAGGCGTTCACATAGGAATTGCCGTAGTGCACACGGGAGTAGGCGCCGACGCCGTTGTTCTTGATGCCGCTGCGGCCGAACGTGTCCTTGTAGAAGTCCCAGGTGACCGCTGCCCCGTAGTGCGCGTCCGCGCCCGCCGTCGCCGGGTCCGACACGGTGCCGTTGCCCCAGGTGTCGGCGCCTTGCGAGAACAGGGTGCCGGTGCCGGAGGTGCCCCGGGTGAGGTTGTACGTCTTGTGGCCGCCCCGGTCCCCGTCGGTCAGGGTGTACGTGGAGCCGGACTGGGTGGTGGTGAGCGGGACCTGGCCGCTGTACTGGGTGTTGCCGACGCCGGTGCGGATGCCCTGGTACTCGTAGAGCTCCTTGCCGGTGGTGGCGTCGGTGATGACGTGCAGCTCGCTGGGGGTGCCGTCGTCCTGGAGGCCGCCGACCACCGTCTCCTGGGCGAGGACCGGCCCGCCGGTGGCGGCCCAGATCACCGTGCGCACGCTGTCGGCGGCGGACTTGGTGCCGCCGAGCTTCTTCGCCCGTGCCACTGCCTGCCGCTCCGCGGCGGCCTTCGGCACGGCCGGGGTGAGGCCGGCGACCTTCAGTGTGGCGCCGGACGCCTTCACCACACGCTTGGTCGCGCCCGAGGGCGCGGTGTCCACGACCAGGTCGCCGCCGAGCACGGGCAGGCCCGCGTAGGTGCGCTCATAGCGGGTGTGCAGGGTGCCGTCGCCGTCCTTGACGACATCGCGGGCGACGAGCTTCTCCTGTGCGCCGAGCCCGATCGAGCGGGCGGTGTCCGCCCGGCCGGCGTCGGCGTCCCGGATCAGTCCGGCGTGCTGGGCGGCGGTGAGGCGTACGGAGCTGTGG
>NZ_WWKH01000481.1:0-748 GCF_009865595.1 Streptomyces sp. SID1328
CAGCTTCCGGGTGGTCAAGCGTCACCACGACGAGTACTAGGCCGTAACCGAGCACTACTGTGAGCCCCGGCCCGCTGGAATCGGGCCGGGGTCTCAGTTTGGGCCCATGTGCGTGGCGGTCACCCCCCCGGTGGCCCTGGCGGTGCCGGATACCGGGCGCGCAGCATCCGGTGTCCGCGCCGCCGTCCCTCGCCTTCACAGGCAGCCTGGAGTTCTCCTGCCGTACCGGGAATGCCCGCTGGGTCGGTGTGGTTGAAGTCCGCGCCTGCCGGCGGCTGGGCGTCGCACCCGGCGAAGCGGTGGTCTTCGAGGACTCCGCAGCGGGCCTCCAGGCGGGCCGACGCGCGGGCGCCCGCTGTATCGCTGTGGGCCAGGCCGCCAGGACGCCCGCCCTGTGCCGGCTCGCCGACCACGCGGTCGAGGACCTCACCCGGGCGCCGGTCATCGGCCCCGCCGACACCGTCGTGAGCCGACGCCGCGCCGGTACCCGCGCGGCCGGGTAGCCGACGGCGGCCCGTCACATCGGCCAGCCGGAACCCGGGCGCTCCCGTCAGGCATCAGACCGACCGGTTCCACGGGCGTGTGCACCCGCACCAGATGGACCCGCTCGACGCGGGTGATGCCGTGCTCGGCAAAGAAGGCTGCGGCCCGCCGCAGGAAGTCGGCGCAGGTGAGGGCCTTCTCGTCCGCGTGAACCTCGCTGTAGGCCAGGCGGGAGTGATCGTCGACGGCGGAATGGATGTAGTCG
>NZ_WWKH01000482.1:0-4199 GCF_009865595.1 Streptomyces sp. SID1328
GAGCTTGCAAGCGATGCCGAGGCAGTCCTGGCGGTGATGCCTGATTCTCGGCTCCAGCCGCATGCCTCGTTCTCGGTCGCTGTCAAGGGCCAGCAGGTTTTGATCCCCGGGCGCCTCTACAACGACGAGCCGCCAACTGACAGGGTGGCGTCGCTTTCGTCGCGCCAACAACAGCTTCTGCACTGCCTGTACTCAAGGCACTGCGACGGCATGGTCAGGCAACGCCACCTGGAGAAGGTCGTTGGTTCCACGGACCCATGGGTCGTCCCCTTCGTCGTGCAGCTGGTTGGCGAATACGTCTTGGAGATCCTGGTCGTCATCTGCGATGAGCTCCGTGATCTCGCCACGCCCTGCACCTACGGCCACCGTGCTTACGGGCATTTCCTCGTGGACAACGCTGCCTTCTTCGCGCGCACTCAACGGCGGGTCGTGAGCTACTGGAGCTGCTACTACCGGGGCACCTACGCGAGTTTTCGGGGCTACCCGGGGTGCACGATTCTTGACCTCCTACGGTCCGCTGCCTCCGACAGAGCAGGACATCCCTGGCCCAACCTCGCTCCAGCTGGTGCCAGGGTGGACGGCTACTGCTAGAACCCGGCCGGGCAAGGTGGCCGGGCTGGTCAAGCGGCATCGGCGAGGGGACGTCCGCCCCAACGGATGCCCTTCTCGCTGCGGATGCGAGCGCGCTCGCGGCGCTGGGCTGCCAGCACGTCGGGGTGACGGGCATTCGCGTTGCGCCAGCGCAGATAGGCGTGCAGGGCCCGGGTCTGCACGGTGTGGTTGCGGTGGTTGGAGTTGGCGATGGTGAACTGCCGCAGCGGCCCGAAGTGCGCCTCGATTGGGTTGGCCCAGGACGCGTATGTTGGCGTGAAGCACAGCTCGACTCGGTTCTTCTTCGCCCAGTGGCGAACGTCTCGCCCTTGTGGGCGGACAGGTTGTCCAGGATGACGTAGATGGGGCCGCCGTCCAGTCGGGCAGCCCGGACCGATCTGAGCGCGGCCAGCGTGTTCGCGGCACCCTTCTTCCGGCGGTTGACGCCCCAGAGCGTGTCGTCAACAACCGAATAGCCGTGGAAGTACCTGACGCCATGCGTGCGGTGGTAGGTCACCGGGTGCCGCTCGGGGTGACTGGCCGCCAGGGCCCAGCCGGCACCGCCGATGGGGCAGATGCCGAGCGAGCCGAACTCGTCGAACGCGAGGACCCGGTCCGGGAAGCGGTCCAGGACCTCCTCGATCCGGTCCAGCTTTGCCTCGCGGTCGGGGTCCGGGGACTCCTCCGCCTACGGCGCCTAACCGGCCGGCAAAGGAAACCGGCAGATCAGAAGTCGAGGGTGTCGAGAGAGGGCCTACCGCTGATCACGGCAAACGGCAGCGCGCCATCTAGCACCTGGTCACGCGGTAGGGAGAGGCCGAAGCGCTTCTCCACCACGCCCAGTGACAACGCGATCCGTCGGCTGTACCGGTCCCCGCTCGTCTCGAGATACTCGCCGCCCGGGAGAATGATCCCTGCGCCCTCGAGCTCGTCCTGAAGCAGGTCGGGGTCTGTTCCCCAACGCCGCCATTCCTCGCCCAAGCCGAATGAACACACCAGCTCGTCGTCAACGGCACAGGAGAACATGGGAGGCGGGTGGAACGCCTGGGGATCGAGGTTTCACTGCGGTGACCTCACCCCGGGACACCTTCTTGAGTACGTCGTGCCGCGTGCCGCGGCTCTCTCCGTACTCGACGGCGAAAGCCCACCCTCCGGCCTCGCCGATCCGGGCGACGCCGACATCGGCATCGGTGAGCAGCATGACCGCCGCGTGGGCCGTCACCGACGGCCTGCTACCCGGCCCGGCGCCCAGTCGTGCGGCCAGTTCCTCCGCTGTGAGGCCGTGGGCGAAGGTCACGCCGAAATGCCATTCGCACTCCGACAGCCAGCGTATGCCGCGCGTCGTCATGTGGTCATCTTTCCCCATGTCTCACGGTCCGAGGAGAACCGGGTTCCGTTCCCCTCCACCGCGCCAACAGCCCACAAACTTCAGCCGTAACTGTGAACCCCGTACGTGAGGTCAATGAGCACCGATACTGGGATCGGTGCTCATTGACCTCACGTACATGAGTTCTGATTTTTTGGAGCCTCCGCGGCGCAGGGGGACGACGTCCTCGCCGGTGCTCTTCTCGCTGAGCCGGCAGCAGCTGATGTGTGCGAGCCGCTCGGGTTCCTCGACCCATCGAGCTTCCACGGCCCAGCGTCGGGTGCGGGAGAAGACGGTCGGAGACGAGCTTGGCGCGGTCGGCGCCGGTGTCGACTACGGTGCCGGGGCGGTCGGTGGGGTACATCGCGTAGAGCATGACGACCAGGCGCTGGTTAGCGGTCATGCCAGCGGTGCGGTGGAAGACGTGGCGAGGTCCGGATACGGCTTCCTGATCTGGTCCCTCCCATACCGTTCCACGGGGCGCTGAGAAATCCGCAGCATGGGGACGACCGGCTCGGCGCCCTTGAGCTGCGGCTCGAGCGGTTCTCCCGCGGTGGTGTTCCAGCGCCTACCCCGCTCAGCACGCCGCCGGCCGCGGCCGCCGAGTAGGTCAACTGCCCCGCCCTGGCCTGCCAGGATGAGGCCGTGAGCACCACCCGCCGCCCCCTGGGCACCGGCCCCCAGCCCAGCCCCCTCCCGCCGGACACCGCCGTTCCGCGACCGGGCACCGCCGCCGACCGAGCCGCTGACCGGCCGCTGCCCGTCGTCGACCGCCAGCCGACCGCGCCCGGCATACGGCGCCCCCTCGGACCCGGCCCCGCTCCGACCGGCTGACGCAGTGCCGAACTCCCGGAGTCACGGACTGCCGGAGTGAGGGAGTCCCGTCGGCGGGGCGTCCGGCCGAGCCGACCCGCCCGCCGAGCGGGGACGGTCCTGCTCGAGGAACGACGCTCCGCGCCGTGCCTCTTGCCATCCCCTCACCGCCGTGCCGGGTGGGCGCAATGCGCACACCCAGAGACCCGGATTCCGGTAGTTCGACAGTCCTCTACACGGAGTGCGCCTATACGACCCGGACGCTCGGCTCCGGCTCGAACTGACCACCGGCCGGGGCCGCCGGCGCCCCGGGCCGGCCCGGCGTCATACGCCCACGCCCGGCCCGGTGCCCATAAGCACGGCTCCCGCTGCGGCGACCGGCAGCACCGCACCGGAGCCGGTGTTCGCCGGACCGCCGCCCGAGACCGCCTCACCGGCGACCGGCGACCGATCACCGGTCATCCGGAAGTCGGCCGTGTCGCCGGCCGTGACCGTCGTATCGGCCGGCTCCCATCCCTCGTGCTGGGCGGAGCCCGGTGCGGCGGGCTTCTCGTCGGGGCGGGATCGGTGGCGGCGACCGTCACCCGCGGTCCGTCGTGCAGCGCGTGGCCGAGGGCCTTGTACGCGGGCCGTCCGCTCCTGCCCGGCCCCCGGCGGGGCGGTCAGCCCGCCGCGTCCCCGGACCGGGACCGCACCCGCTCCTCCAGCCGCCGCAGGCTGCCGTCCAGCGCCTCGCCGACCGCCTGCTCGCCCGGGTCGTGCGCCTCGTCGAAGAAGGACAGGTGCACGATCACCTCGCTCGGGCCGCTGTCGATGCCGGACACCTGGAGCCAGCCGGCGTAGGCGCCCTGCTCCCGGGTGCCCCACTCCAGCCGCATCTGGTCCCGCTCCGAGCGCAGCAGCGCGGGCATGTCCTGGCCGGAGCGGTCCTCGTGCACGGTCACGGCAGGGAGGTCCGCCGCCTCGACGTGCACGGCGTCGGGGATCCAGGTGTCGAGCTGGCCGACGTCGGCGGCCTGGTCGAAGACCTGCTCGGGCCGCGCGTGCATCGTGCGGGAACGTTCGTACTCGGCCATCGTGGTACTTCCCTCCGTGCGGGAGCGGTGTTCCCCCCGCGTGCCCCTTCCGCGGCGCCCGAAAAGCGCGCCGCGCCCGCCCGTCACCAGCCTCGGCGGTGCGGCAGGCCCGGGCCGCCCCGGTCTCAGCGGCGGAAGGCCGGGTATCGCGGCAGCGGAGCGGTCCGCCACGGCCGGGCGACCCGCCGCAGCAGCAGGTCCATGGTCGCGGCCAGCCCCGGGAACTCCATCAGCGTGCGCGCCGTCTCCCAGCGGTGCCACAGCAGCTGGCGGACGGTGGGCACCGAACGCCGGGTGCGGTGCATGGGCCGGTCCACCTGGTGCACCACGGCGGCGCTGACCCACGACAACGG
>NZ_WWKH01000483.1:0-29256 GCF_009865595.1 Streptomyces sp. SID1328
CGCACTGCTGGTTCTGCGGCGAGGACAGGACGGGGATGTCCTGGACGCCGACGTTGATCAGGGCCAGCACCGACTGGACGTTCGCCTTGACCGGCAGGCCGACGCAGAGCTTGTTCACAGAGCTCTGCACCAGCGTGGCCTGCGGGCTGAGGTCGCCGTTGGTCACGTTGTTACCGAACGCCTCGGTGGCGCCGTTGCCGCTGAACGACGTGGTGCCCGTGTCGTTGCCGATGGCAAGCGCCTGAGGGGCCGCCGCCGCCGACACGCCCACGAAGGACGCGGCGACCGCCGCCGCGGCCATTGCCTTCTTCAGCATTTCGCTTTCCTTTCCTGGCTGCTCGCCAGATGCTTTCCTGGCTGCTCGCCAGACGGTCGTTCCTGCGGAGACATCAACCCGGGGGGCGCCGATTGGTTGCGGTAAGTCACCCGATCGGATCGCTTCCGGTGCACGGAGGAGACGGAATTCCCGCCGAGGCGCGCGGCCGTTTTCCCGCGTGTCCCGTCGGCCGTTGGGGTGAACGGGAGCAACTGCCCGGCAGTTGAGCCGGGCACTCGGCCACCTACGGCAACATGAGCCCGCAGCTGGCGCTCATCCGGGGCTCACTGAACAAGCCCTGCATCGGCCTGCCGGCGAAGCTCAACGCCCAGTCCCTGGTCGGTGCGCTCGACATCGGCGTGCAGGACATCCCGAACCTGTCCTCGCCGCAGAACCAGCAGTGCGTCGAGAACTCGACCCAGGCCAAGGGTGACGAGCCGCTGTCGCACATCCTGGACGACATCTCCGCGCTGTCCGGCAACGGCGCCGGCAACAACTGAGCCTCCGTACGCTCACGGACCCCGCGCGGCGTCCGGCCCTCCGGGGGCGGTTGAGCCGGGGGGCGTTTGTGCACTCATCGGACTGCGCTGCCCCGATAGGGTCAAAGACCGCAACCCCGGCGCCCGCTTCCCCGTTGACGATCACGCAGCTCCTCCCCGGAGTCCGCCTTTCGAAGGGAACCAACATGAAGAAGCTGTGGGCAACCGCGGCCGTCGCCGCCTCCGTCGCCGGTCTCGCGGGCGCGGCCGCCCCGCAGGCCCTGGCCATCGGTGACGACCACGGCACCACGTCGTTCAGCGGCAACGGCGCCTCGCAGGCGTTCGGCAACTCGGCCACCTACGGCAACATGAGCCCGCAGCTGGCTCTGGTGCAGGGGTCGCTGAACAAGCCCTGCATCGGCCTGCCGGCGAAGCTCAACGCCCAGTCCCTGGTGGCCCTGCTCAACGTCGGCGTGCAGGACATCCCCGTCCTGTCCTCGCCGCAGAACCAGCAGTGCGTCGAGAACTCGACCCAGGCCAAGGGCGACGAGCCGCTGTCGCACATCCTGGACGACATCTCCGCGCTGTCCGGCAACGGCGCCGGCAACGGCTGACCGAGCCCCCGCAGCGGCGGCTCACCGGTTCCGACCGGTGGGCCGCCGCCGTGTTTCCCGGGTCAGGACACGATGTCCTTGTGGGTGAAGCCCCGGAAGGCCAGGGCGAAGAGGACCAGGGCGTAGGTGACCGAGACCGAGGCGCCCTGGGCCATGCCGGCCCACTCGGCGTGCGGCTGGAGAAGGTCGGCCCAGGCGAACTGCCAGTGCGCGGGCAGGAAGTCCCGCCAGTGGCCGAGCGCGGTCACCGCGTCCAGCACGTTGCCGACGATGGTGAGCCCGACCGCACCGCCCACCGCGCCGAGCGGGGCGTCGGTCCGGGTGGAGAGCCAGAACGCGAGCCCGGCGGTGACCAGTTGCGAGACGAAGAGGTACAGCACCACCACGGCCAGCCGCCCGACCGCCGTTCCCGCCTCCACCGCCCCGCCGGTCGGCACGAGCAGGGGACCCCAGCCGTACGCGGCCGTGCCCACCGCGAGGGCCACCGTGGGCAGCAGGATCATCGCGGCCAGGCTCATGCCGAGCCCCACCACGAGCTTGGACCACAGCAGCCGGGCCCTGGGCACCGGCGCCGCCAGCAGATAGCGCAGCGAGGACCAGCCGGCCTCGGAGGCGACCGTGTCCCCGCAGAACAGGGCGACCGGGATGACCAGCAGGAAGCCGGCCGAGACGAAGAGGCTGACGGCGGCGAAGTTGGCGCCGGAGGCGGTGGCCGTGTCCATCAGGGAGATCCGGCGCCCCCGCCCGGCCGGGTCACCGCCGATCGCGAACGCGGCCAGCAGGACGAGCGGCAGCGCGGCCAGGACGGCGCCCATGACCAGCGTGCGGCGCCGCCCGAGCTGGCGGACGAGCTCCACGCGTACGGGCAGGGTGCGCGAGGCGCGGTAGCCGGGTGCCGTCTCCGCGGTCTCGGTGAGCGTGCTCACGCGGAGCCTCCGATCAAGGTGAGGAAGGCGTCCTCCAGACGCCGGTGCGGGCCGACGGAGAGCACGGGCACCTCCAGCCGGACCAGGTCCACGACGAGTGCGCCCGCGGTGGTGCCGGGTTCGAGGCGGATCAGCAGCCCGTCCTCGGTCCGTACGGCGGAGGCGACGCCGGCAAGGGCGGCCACCTTCTCCACGACCGGCTCGGCGAGGGGGGTGCCGGTGCCGACCAGCAGGGTGTCGCCGGAGCCGACGATCTCCCGCACCGGGCCCGCCTGGACCAGCCGGCCCCGGTCCATGACCACCAGGTGGGTGCAGGACTGCTCGACCTCGGCCAGGAGGTGGCTGGAGACGATGACGGTGCGTCCGGCGGCCGCGTAACGGATCAGCACCTCGCGCATCTCGCGGATCTGCGGCGGGTCCAGGCCGTTGGTGGGCTCGTCCAGGATGAGCAGGTCGGGCAGGCCCAGCATGGCCTGGGCGATGGCCAGGCGCTGGCGCATGCCCTGGGAGTAGGTGCGTACCGCGCGGGCCAGGGCGTCGCCGAGACCGGCGATCTCCAGGGCCTCCGCGAGGTGGGCGTCCGCGGGCGGGCGGCCGGTGGCCCGCCAGTACAGCTCCAGGTTCTCCCGGCCGGTGAGGTGGGGCAGGAAGCCGGCGCCCTCCACGAAGGCGCCGACGCGGGCGAGGACGGGGGCGCCGGGGCGGACGGCGTGGCCGAAGACGCGGATCTCGCCCCCGTCGGGCCGGATCAGGCCCATCAGCATGCGCAGGGTGGTGGTCTTGCCCGCGCCGTTGGGCCCGAGCAGGCCGAGCACCTGGCCCTTCTCGACGCGGAAGGAGAGGTCGCGTACGGCGTACCAGTCGGACGACTTGGCGTAGCGCTTGCTCAAGTCGGTGATGACCAGCGGGACTTCGGCAAGCTCCGGGTCGGGTGCGGGGGCTGTGGTGCGGCGGCGGGTGGTGAGGAGGAGGGCGAGGGCCGCCCCGGCGCCCGCGAGGGGGAGCCACCAGACCCAGGCGGGCAGCGGGGTGGCCGCGGTGGTGACGGCGGGGGCGGTGGGCACGCTCAACGGGCCCTTGAGGGAGACCGTGTAGGTCGCGGGGGCGGTGGGTGAGGCGTAGCCGAGGTCGGTGGCGGCGAGGACCAGGCGGAGGTGGTGGCCCTGCTGCACCTCGTGGTCGACGGGCGGGAGGGTGACGGTGACGTCCTTCCCCGCCTTGGCGCCGCTGATCCTGAGCGGGGTGACGAGCCGGCCGGGGAGCACCTGGCTGCCACCGGGGCCGATGTCGTAGAGCTTGGCGAAGAGGACCGCGTCGGCGCTGGTGGACCTCACGTGGACGCGGGCTGTCGGGGTGCCGGTGATACGGAGGGCGGTGCGCTGGGGCGGCGCGTCGAACTTGGCGTACTGGCCGGGGAAGTCGAGGGAGACGCCGGTACCGAGGGCGGAGAGCTGGGCGAGGCCGCCTCCGCCGAGGCCGGGCAGGGCGGAGACGGCGGGCGGGCTGGCACCGGCCGGGTTGGCGACGCGCTGCTCGCGGCCGGTGAGGGGGATGGTGCGGGGATCGCCGCGCAGACCGGGGTAGGTGTCGGCGGTGGCGCCCCGGCTGCGGGTGCTGCCGTCGGTGGAGTCGACTCCGCCGGTGCGGGTGACCCGGAAGGCGGGGCCGGTGCCGGCCGGCTCGCCCTTG
Source organism: Streptomyces sp. SID1328 (assembly GCF_009865595.1). Lineage (NCBI taxonomy): Bacteria > Bacillati > Actinomycetota > Actinomycetes > Kitasatosporales > Streptomycetaceae > Streptomyces > Streptomyces sp. SID1328. Next base: position 4,025 of record NZ_WWKH01000483.1, read on the forward strand.
AGGTAGTGGTCGAACCAGTCCCGTACCCGCCCCTGGACCCGGCCGGTCTCCAGATCTCCCCCGTCGTGGCCGCCCGCGATCCAGTCGACCTTGACGGGGGCGCCGTTGGCCCGGATCGCGCGCTCGGCGGCGTCGGACTGGGCGAGGGTGAACAGGGAGTCGGTCTGGCCCTGGAAGAGCAGGGTGGGGACCTTGATCCGGTCGGCGACGGCGGCGGGTGAGCGGCGCCGGAGCAGGGCGCGGGCGTCTGCGTCGGGGACGCCGGACTGGGCGACGCGCTGGTACATCGCGCACAGCGCGGGCTCGAACTGCCCGCAGCCGCCACCGGAGTTGAAGAAGACGCCGGTCCACAGCCGCTTGAACACACCGTTCGGGAAGAGTGCGTCGGCGAGGTCCCAGTAGGTGACGGCGGGCGCGATGGCGTCGACGCGGGGGTCGTGCCCGGCCGCCAGCAGGGAGATCGCCCCGCCGTACGAGCCGCCCGCCATGCCGACGCGCGGGTCGCCGGGCTTGTCGAGGCGGACCTCGGGGCGGGTGGCCAGCCAGTCGATGAGGCGGGAGACGTCGGCGACCTCGTGCGCCGGGTCGTTGAGCCCGATCCTGCCCGTCGAGTGGCCGAACCCCCGTGCGGACCAGGTGAGTACGGCGTACCCGTGCCCGGCGAGGTCCTCGGCCTGGGCGCGCAGGTCGTCCTTGCTGCCGCCGAAGCCGTGGGCCAGGAGGACGGCGGGGCGTCGGCCGCCGCCTCCCGAGGTGAAGTAGGAGGTGTCCACGCGGGTGCCGTCCGCCATGGTCAGGACCCGGTCGGTGCGGTGCGGGCGGGGCGTGTCGGACGCGGTCGCGGTCCACGTGCCGGCGGCGGCCAGCAGTACGGCGGCCCCCAGCGCGGCGGCCCGCCGGGGCCTCTTCAGCAGCCGGGGCACTCGAAGATCCATGACCCAACGGTACGGGCCGCCCTCCCCGCCGGACGGCCCCGCCGGGCTGAACCCCCGCCCCTCCGTCGGGAGTACGGGTCCGGACGGGTGTACTGCGGACGCGGTAGGTCTGTGCTTCCCCCGCGACGTCAGCCTCGGGCGTCCTCGGGGAGCGAGACCAGCCAGTGGGTGTCGCGGCGGGGCCGCAGGTACAGCGCCCAGTACAGGGTGGCGACGGCGGTGATCCCGCCGGTCCACAGCAGGTAGACGGGTTCCTGCTGGACGAGGACGTAGCCGAGGACGGCGATGAGCAGCACGGGTACGGCCGGCCACAGCGGCATCCGCCAGGCGGGGGTGTGCCCGTGGCTGTCGCGGCGGCCCAGCAGGGCGGCGACGGCGACGAGCAGGTACATGGCGGTGACGGAGACCCCGGTGACGCCGTACAGGGTGTCCAGGTCGACGAAGCAGAGCAGCGCGCCGGGGATGCCGACGGTGAGGGTGGCGACCCAGGGCGAGCCGAACCGGCCGAGCCGGGAGAGCAGGTTGTTGACCGGGGTGGGCCACGCCTTGTCGCGGGCGGAGGCGAACAGGACACGGGAGTTCTGGATGACCATCACGATGCCCGCGTTGACGATGGCGAGGGCGACGCAGAGGCTGACGAACGTACCGACGGCGGTGCTGGACCAGGCCGTCACCATCGCGCTGAGGTCGCCGCCGGTCAGTTCCTTCAGGTCGGTGGCGCCCATGGTGATGGCGGCGACCGGCACCAGGATGATCACGGTGGAGATGGCGAGGGTGGCCAGCACGGTACGGGCCACGTCCCGGCGCGGGTGCTCCAGTTCCTCGGAGAGGTAGACGGCGGTCGAGAAGCCCTGGGTGACGAAGAGGGCGATGGCGAGTCCGGAGACGACCAGTGCGGCGGTGACGGGGTCGATGCCGCCGTGGGCTCCGGCCACCTCCATGGAGACCAGGCTCCCCGCGCCCCGGTGGGCGTGGGAGAAGCCGAGCACCGCGACGACGGCCGCCGCGATCACCTCCAGGACTAGGAAGACGCCGGTGATCCAGGCGTTGGCGCGCAGGTCGAGCAGTCCGGCGAGGGTGGCGAGCAGCATGACCCCGGCGCCGGTGAGGGCGGGGTCCACGTGCACGAGGGGGGCTATGTAGTCGGCGGTGCCCATGGCGATGACGGGCGGCACGATCACCACGACCAGCAGCGACAGCACGAACACCAGCCAGCCCGCGAGGCGCCCGGCGAGGGTGGAGACCATGGCGTACTCGCCGCCGGCGCTGGGGATGAGGGTGCCCAGCTCGGCGTAGCAGAACGCCACGGCGATACAGAGCAGGGAGCCGATGGCGATGGTGAGCGCGGTCGCGGTGCCGAGGGTGCCGAAGAGGTCCGGGACGACCACGAAGAGGGTGGAGGCGGGCGTCACGCAGGAGAGCGTCAGCAGGGTGCCCCCGACGACGCCGATGGAGCGCTTGAGTTTCCGCTGACCGTCGCCGGTCTGTTCGGCACTGGCTGGCTCGGCGGGGCGGAGCGTGTCGGTCATGCGGCGTCCGATCGACTCGTGCGGTGAGGACTCGGGCGGGAGCGGTATCGCCTCCGGCGGCTCGCGGTGTGTCATACGTCTCGCTCCCGGCGCTGCATGGAACACCGACGAAAACCACCGCGTCAATGGGTGCCTGCCTACGAAATCCGCACCCCGGCGCCCCCCTTGACGACCGAAACAGCACCATCTCGCAAGCGCCCGCGCCCTCCTCGCCCGTACGGGAACCGCAGTCCCTGGCCGAAAAAAGACGGGCCCGAAGGCGGCGAAAGGCTGCCTTCGGGCCCTGATGTCCGCGCGGCTCAGTGGTTGCGCGGGAAGCCCAGGTCGACGCCTGCCGGGGTGTCGGACGGGTCGGGCCAGCGGGTCGTGACGACCTTGCCACGGGTGTAGAAGTGGGTGCCGTCGTTGCCGTAGATGTGGTGGTCGCCGAAGAGGGAGTCCTTCCAGCCGCCGAAGGAGTGGTAGCCGACGGGGACCGGGATGGGGACGTTGACGCCGACCATGCCGGCCTCGATCTCGAGCTGGAAGCGGCGGGCGGCGCCGCCGTCGCGGGTGAAGATGGCGGTGCCGTTGCCGTAGGGGGAGGCGTTGATGAGGGCGACGCCGTCCTCGTAGGTGTCCACGCGCAGCACGGACAGCACCGGGCCGAAGATCTCGTCCTGGTACGCCTTCGCGCTGGCCGGCACCTTGTCGAGCAGGGAGATGCCGATCCAGTGGCCCCCCTCGTGGCCCTCGACGGTGTATCCGGTGCCGTCGAGCACGACCTCGGCGCCCTCCTCGGCGGCGCCGGTGACGTAGGAGGCCACCTTGTCCCGGTGGACCTTGGTGATCAGCGGGCCCATCTCCGAGGCGGGGTCGGTGCCGGGGCCGATCTTGATCTTCTCGGCGCGCTCGCGGATCTTCTGCACCAGCTCGTCGCCGATGGAGCCGACGGCGACGACCGCCGAGATGGCCATGCAGCGCTCGCCCGCCGAGCCGTAGGCGGCACTCACCGCCGCGTCCGCCGCCGCGTCGAGGTCCGCGTCGGGGAGCACCAGCATGTGGTTCTTCGCGCCGCCGAGGGCCTGGACGCGCTTGCCGTGGGCGGAGGCGGTGGTGTGGATGTAGCGGGCGATCGGCGTGGAACCGACGAAGGACACCGCCTTCACGTCCGGGTGCTCCAGCAGCCGGTCCACGGCCACCTTGTCACCGTGCACCACGTTGAAGACGCCGTCCGGCAGCCCGGCCTCGGCCAGCAGCTCCGCCAGCTTCAGAGCAGCCGAGGGGTCCTTCTCCGAGGGCTTCAGCACGAAGGTGTTGCCGCACGCGATGGCGAGGGGGAACATCCACATCGGCACCATCGCCGGGAAGTTGAACGGGGTGATGCCCGCGACCACACCGAGCGGCTGCCGGATCGCGGCCACGTCGACGCCGGTGGCGACCTGCGTGGACAGCTCGCCCTTGAGCTGCACGGTGATCCCGCAGGCCAGGTCGACGATCTCCAGGCCGCGCGCGACCTCGCCGAGCGCGTCTGAGTGCACCTTGCCGTGCTCGGCGGTGATCAGCGCGGCGATCTCGTCGCGGTGCCCGTCCAGCAGGGCGCGGAACTTGAAGAGGATGGAGGTGCGCTGGGCCAGCGAGGACTGTCCCCAGGTGGCGAAGGCGTCCTTTGCGGCGGCGACCGCCGCGTCCACCTCGTCGACGCCTGCGAAGGCGACCTTGGTGGTGACCTCGCCGGTCGCCGGGTCGGTGACCGGCCCGTACGTGCCCGACGCGCCCTCGGCGGTCTTGCCGCCGATCCAGTGGTTGACGATCTTCGTCATGTCCTCGGGCTCCTTGTCACAGATGGCGGCGGCGGGCCGGCAGATGCCGTTCGTACAGCTCGCGTGCCTTGACCGCGGACGGCATGGTCGCGGTCTCGGCCACAGGAACATCCCACCAGGCCGCGGCGGGAGGCGCGCCCGACACACTGTCGGACGTTTCGGTCTCCACGTAGACACAAGTGGGGGTGTCGGCGGCGCGTGCCTCGGCGAGGGCCTTTCGCAGCCCGGAGACGGTCCGGGCGCGCAGCACCCGCATGCCGAGGCTGGCCGCGTTGGCGGCGAGGTCGACGGGGAGCGGCGGGCCGGTGAGGGTGCCGTCCCCGGCGGGATACCGGTAGGCCGTACCGAAGCGCTCGGCGCCGACCGACTCGGACAGACCGCCGATGGACGCGTACCCGTGGTTCTGGATCAGCACCATCTTGATCGCGACGCCCTCCTGCACGGCGGTGACGATCTCGGTCGGCATCATCAGATACGTGCCGTCGCCGACCAGCGCCCAGACGTTCCGCTCGGGCGCGGCGAGCTTCACGCCGAGGGCGGCCGGGATCTCGTAGCCCATGCAGGAGTAGCCGTACTCCAGGTGGTACTGGTCGCGGGCGCGGGTCCGCCAGAGTTTGTGCAGGTCTCCGGGGAGGGAACCGGCCGCGTTGACGATGATGTCGCTCGCGTCCACCAGGGCGTCCAGCGCGCCGATCACCTGCGCCTGGGTCGGCACCACGTCGGGGTCCTCGGCGGCGAAGCAGGCGTCGACGCGAGCCTCCCAGCGGGCCTTGCCCTCGGTGTAGCCGGCCACCATGGCATCCGGCACCCGGTACCCGTGCATCCCCAGCGCCTCGGTCAGCTCGCCCAGCCCGCTGCGGGCGTCGGCGACCAGCGGCAGCCCGGCCAGTTTGTGGCCGTCGAAGGGCGCGATGTTGAGGTTGAGGAAGCGCACATCGGGGTCTTCGAAGAGGGTGCCGGAGGCGGTGGTGAAGTCGGTGTACCGGGTGCCGACCCCGATCACCAGGTCGGCCGCGCGGGCGAGTTCGTCGGCGGTGCCGGTGCCGGTGTGGCCGATGCCGCCCACGTCCTGGGGATGGTCGTACGGAAGAGAGCCCTTGCCGGCCTGGGTGGAGGCGACCGGGATGCCGGTGGCGGCGGCGAACTCCGCGAGCGCGTCCTCGGCGCGGCTGTGGTGGACCCCGCCGCCCGCGACGACGAGGGGACGCCGGGCCTGTCTGACCACCCCTACCGCTTCGGCGAGTTCGGCCGGGTCGGCGCCGGGCCTGCGCACGGTCCACACCCGGTCGGCGAAGAACTCCTCGGGCCAGTCGTACGCCTCCGCCTGCACGTCCTGCGGGAGGGCGAGGGTGACGGCGCCGGTTTCGACCGGGTCGGTGAGCACCCGTACGGCCGCGAGCGCGCTCGGGATCAGGGCCTCGGGGCGGGTGATCCGGTCGAAGTACCGGGACACCGGGCGCAGGGTGTCGTTCACCGACACATCGCCCGCGTAGGGGAGTTCGAGCTGCTGGAGGACGGGGTCGGCGGGGCGGGTGGCGAAGACGTCGCCGGGGAGCAGCAGGACGGGCAGGTGGTTGACGGTGGCGAGGGCGGCGCCGGTGACGAGGTTGGTGGCGCCGGGGCCGATGGAGGTGGTCACCGCATGGGTGGAGAGCCGGTTCGACTGGCGGGCGTACCCGACGGCCGCGTGCACCATCGCCTGCTCGTTGCGGCCCTGGTGGTACGGCATCGACTCGCGGTGTTCCAGCAGGGCCTGGCCGAGTCCGGCGACGTTGCCGTGGCCGAAGATCCCCCATGTGGCGCCGATGAGCCGCTGCCGTACGCCGTCACGTTCGGTGTACTGGGCGGCGAGGAAGCGGACGAGCGCCTGCGCGACCGTGAGCCTGGTGGTCACCGGTAACCCCCTGTGTGGTCGGGGTGGAAGCTGATCCGCCACTCCCGGTCGGCGCCGGGGCCGGCCATCACGTTCAGGTAGTACATGGCGTGGCCCGGCTGGGCGATCGACGGGCCGTGCCAGCCGTCGGGTACGAGCACCGCGTCACCCGTGCGGACCTCGGCGAGCAGGTCGGCGCCGCCGGTACGGGAGGGGAAGACGCGCTGGTAGCCGAGGCCGCCGTCCTCGATCTCGAAGTAGTAGATCTCCTCCAGCTCGGACTCCTCCCCCGGCCGGTGCTCGTCGTGCTTGTGCGGCGGGTAGGACGACCAGTTGCCGCCGGGGGTGATGACCTCCACGGCGATGAGCCGGTCGCAGTCGAAGGTGTCGGCCGCGGCGAAGTTGCGCACCTGGCGGGCGCAGGTGCCGCTGCCGCGCTCTTCGACGGGAACCTCCGGCGCGGGGCCGTAGCGGGCGGGGAGTCGTCGCTCGCACTTCGCTCCTGCCAGGGCGAAGCGGCCTCCCGCGCCGGAGGCGATCTGGACCCGGCTGTCGCGGGGGGCGTACGCGAAGTCGGAGACTGCCGCGAACACGTTCTCCCGGCCCCGGATCTGAAACTCCTTCTCGTCCATTTGTACGGTACATGCACCCTGGAGGGGGAGCACGATCCATTCGGCGTCACCGGTGTCGAAGGTATGGGCGCCGCCCGCTTCCAGCTCCACGACGCGCAGACACGTGTGGGCCCAACCCTGGAGCCGGCCCTTCTGATCCGGCCCGATGTCGAGCGCGTACGGGCCGCTCGCGGCCTCGCCGTGCGGCAGATGGAGTCGGGTGCTGGTCATGCGGGCCCTCACAGCAGTCCTGCGGCGGTGTCCACGGCGGCGGCCACGTCGCCGTCCGCCGGGTACAGCAGTGTGCGGCCGACCACCAGGCCGCGCACGGTGGGCAGTTGCAGCGCGCCGCGCCACTTCTCGTACGCGGCCGCCTGCTCCTGCGGGGAGCCGCCGGTCTCGCCGCCCAGCAGGACGGCGGGCAGCGTGGTGGTCGCCATGACGTCGGCCATGTCGTCCGGGTTCTCCGTGACGGGCACCTTCAACCAGGTGTAGGCGGAGGAGCCGCCGAGTCCGGAGGCGATGGCGAGGGAGGTGGTCACGGCCTCGGCTGACAGATCGTTGCGCAGGCGCCCGTCCGGGCCGCGTCGGCTGAGGAACGGCTCGATGAACAGCGGGAGCCGGCGTTCCGCCATGGCGTCGACGGCGCGGGCGGCGGACTCCAGGGTGGTCAGCGAGCCGGGGTCGGAGGGGTCGATGCGCAGCAGCAGCTTGCCCGCGTCGAAGCGGCGGCGCGTGAGGTCCTCGGGGCGGTGTCCGGTGAAGCGGTCGTCCAGTTCGAAACGGGCGCCCTGGAGCCCGCCCCGGTTCATGGAGCCGAGGACCACCTTGCCCTCCAGGGCACCGAGCAGCAGCAGGTCGTCCAGTACGTCGGCACTGGCCAGCACCCCGTCCACGCCGGGCCGGGACAGCGCCACGCACAGCCGGTGCAGCAGGTCGGCCCGGTTGGCCATGGCGAAGGGCCGCCCGCCCGCGCCGAGCGCACCCCGCGCCGGATGGTCGGCGGCCACGATCAGCAGCCGCTCCCTGGCCCCGACGAGCGGCCGCCGCACCCGCCGCGCGGCAGCCTCCGCGATGGCCTCGGGGTGCCGGGTTCGGAGGTGGACCAGGGCGGCCACATCGACGTGGGCGGTACTCATCGCCCGGCTCCGGCGTCGTCCGGGGTGCCACTCATCGCACCGCTCCCGCCGCCAGCGCGGCAGCCACCTCGTCCGGTGTGGGCATGGCCGAGGAGCACTCCAGCCGCGAGGCCACGATCGCCCCGGCGGCGTTGGCGTGCCGCATCACCGTCTCCAGGTCCCACCCCGCCAGCAGCCCGTGGCACAGCGAGCCCCCGAACGCGTCGCCCGCGCCGAGGCCGTTGAGGACGGTGACGGGCAGCGGGGGCACCTCCGCGCTCTCGCCGTCGCGGTGAACGGCGAGGACGCCCTTGGGGCCCTGCTTCACCACCGCCAGCTCCACCCCCGCGTCCAGCAGCGCGCGGGCGGCGGCATGCGGTTCGCGGGTGCCGGTGGCGATCTCCACCTCGTCCACGTTTCCCACGGCGACGGTGGCGTGCCTCAGGGCCTCGGCGTAGAAGGGCCGGGCGATGCCGGGGTCCGCCCGGGCCGCGTTGTTCCAGAGAGCGGGCCGCCAGTCCAGGTCGAAGACGGTGATGCCCGACCGGGCCCGGTGGGCGAGGGCGCCCAGGGTGGCGCTGCGGCTCGGCTCCTCGCTCAGGCCGGTGCCGGTGGCCCAGAAGACGCGGGCGGCGCGGATCGCGTCGAGGTCGAGTTCGCCGGGGTGGATCTCCAGGTCGGGGGCCTTGGGGAGCCGGTAGAAGTAGAGCGGGAAGTCGTCCGGCGGGAAGACCTCGCAGAAGGTGACCGGGGTGGGCAGTCCGGGCACCGGGGTGACCCAGCGGTCGTCCACGCCGAAGCCGCGCAGCGCCTCGTGGAGGTACGTACCGAACGGATCGTCACCGGTACGGGTGATGACGGCGGTTCCGAGTCCGAGGCGGGCGGCGGCGACGGCGACATTGGTGGCGGAGCCGCCGAGGAACTTGCCGAAGGAGGTCACCCGGTCGAGCGGGACGCCGGTCTGGAGGGGGTAGAGGTCCACCCCGATCCGTCCCATGGTGATCAGGTCGTACGCCATCGGCTCCCCTTCTCAAGGATTCGTCAGGACTACCCCCGGCAGGACTCTTCCCCGGCTTTCTAGTCCGGTCCGGTGAGCCCTGTCAACGTTTTGTCCAGACATTCGGACCAGCTATTGACACACTTTCCGGACAGCCCGCACGCTGACGGCCATGACGTCGATGCCGTCCTCCCCGCTGTCCCGTGTCCGCGTCGGATCGGCGCCCGACTCCTGGGGCGTCTGGTTCCCGGACGACCCCGCCCAGGTCCCCTGGCGGCGCTTCCTGGACGAGGTGGCCGCGGCCGGCTACGAGTGGATCGAGCTGGGCCCCTACGGGTATCTGCCCACCGACCCCGAGGTGCTCGCCGAGGAGACCGCCCGGCGTGGCCTGAAGGTGTCGGCCGGGACCGTGTTCACCGGGCTGCACCACGGCCCGGCGGTGTGGGAGAAGACCTGGGAGCACGTCTCCGCCGTAGCCGGGCTGACCCGCGCGACCGGCGCCCGCCACCTCGTCGTCATCCCCTCCTTCTGGCGGGACGACCGCACCGGGGCGGTGCTGGAGCCGGCCGAACTGACCCCGGCCCAGTGGCGCGACCTGACCGAGCAGACCGAGCGGCTGGGCCACGAGGTGCGCGAGCGGTACGGACTGACGATCGTCGTCCACCCCCACGCCGACACCCACATCGACACCGAGGCCCACGTCACCCGCTTCCTCGACGCCACCGACCCCGACCTGGTCTCCCTCTGCCTGGACACCGGCCACTACGCCTACTGCGGCGGGGACAGCGTCGAGCTGATCGAGACCTACGGCGAGCGGCTCGGCTACCTCCATCTCAAGCAGGTCGACCCGGAGATCCTGGCCCGGGTGCGCGCGGACGGCACGCCCTTCGGCCCGGCGGTCGCGCGGGGCGTGATGTGCGAACCCCCCGCCGGGGTACCGGCGCTGGGCCCCGTCCTGGAGGCGGCGGCCCGGCTGGACACCGACCTGTTCGCCATCGTCGAGCAGGACATGTACCCCTGCGAGCCGGACCGGCCGCTGCCGATCGCCCGCCGCACCCGCGCGTTCCTGAGGTCGTGCGGCGTATAAACGCACCCACCGATGAGCGCACCGCCGGACGCCCCGCGCGCGGGCGTGTGCGACGGTCCCGCCCGGACGGGTCAACCCGCCACGCCCGGCGCAGGCCCGCTTCCTCTGCTGCGGTTGTGTCACGAACGCACCCCTCCTGTCACATATGTCGCGCGTACGCGGGTTCTCGGTCACACCCGCCCCACAGGCGCTTGCTCGCGGTCACTCCGCGTCGTTGACCGGGCACAGGCTTGGTGATCACCAGCACAGCGCCGGGCTCCCCCGACGGCCGCTCCCCGGCCGCCGCCGCGGCGCGCGCAGGAGGTGCGACGCATGACCGACCGCAGGCTCTGGTCCTACAAGGAGATCGCGGCACACATCCGGGTCCAGCCGGACACCGTTCGGTCCTACCGGAAACACGGCCTGCTGCCACCGCCGGACCACGTGGAGAGCGGCAAGCCCTACTGGTACGCCGACACCGTCCGCGCCTGGGTCGCCTCCCGGCCCGGCAACCGGGGCCGCAGAGAGGGCTGACCCTCGCGCCACCCGGCACAGGAACGCCCGTACGCCTCCCTCCGGGGACGGCGTGCGGGCGTTCGGCGTACTGCGACAAAGCGGGCGTATACATAGGGTGCCGGTGAATTCCCCCAGCACTCGGCACCCCCTTGGGTAATACCCCCTAGGGGTATAGTGTGCGAAGAGTTAGGGTCCCCCGAGGACACCCCAGTACGACGAGGAGAACGACATGAGCGCCCAGACCGACACCCCTGGCTCCGTCACCGCCGTCTACCAGGTGAGCGGCATGAGCTGCGGCCACTGCGAGGGCTCCGTCTCCGGCGAGATCTCCCAGCTCCCCGGCGTCAGCTCGGTGAAGGCCGTCGCCTCCACCGGTGAGGTCACCGTCGTCTCGGCGGCCCCGCTCGACGAGGAGGCCGTGCGCGCCGCCGTCGACGAGGCCGGCTTCGAGCTGACCGGCCGGGCCTGAGCACCACCCCGCAGGTCCGCGCGCCCCCGCGCGGACCGCGCAACCCTTCCCCGACCGGGCCGTACCGACCAGCTCATACTGGATTCCGTAAGGTCCGGTCCGATGTCTGGAGTCCGGGCATGACCAGCACCACCGCAGAGACAGGGCGTATGGCGCCCGAGGCGGACGAGAACCGGGTCGAGCTGCTCATCGGCGGCATGACCTGCGCGTCCTGCGCCGCGCGGGTGGAGAAGAAGCTCAACCGCATGGACGGCGTGAGCGCCACCGTGAACTACGCGACGGAGAAGGCGAAGGTCAGCTTCGGCGACGGCGTCCATGTCGCGGACCTGATCGCGGTCGTCGAGAAGACCGGGTACACCGCCGAGGAACCCCCGCCCCCTCAGCCGGAACCGGCCCCCGACGCGGGCGAGTCCGCCGGGCCGGCCGAGCGCGACCCCGAGCTGTCCGCGCTCCGGCAGCGGCTGCTGGTCTCCGCCCTGCTCGCGGTGCCCGTGATCCTGATGGCCATGGTCCCGCCGCTCCAGTTCGACAACTGGCAGTGGCTCTCCCTGACCCTCGCCGCGCCCGTGGTCGTCTGGGGCGGGTGGCCCTTCCACCGGGCCGCCTGGACCAACCTGCGCCACGGCGCGGCCACCATGGACACCCTGGTCTCGGTCGGCACGCTGGCCGCGTTCGGCTGGTCGCTGTGGGCCCTGTTCTTCGGCCACGCCGGCATGCCCGGCATGCGGCACGCCTTCTCGTTCACCGTCTCCCGCTCCGACGGCACCTCCGTCATCTATCTGGAGGTCGCCGCCGGGGTCGTCGCGCTGATCCTGCTCGGCCGCTATCTGGAGGCCCGCTCCAAGCGCCGGGCCGGGGCCGCGCTGCGGGCGCTGATGGAACTGGGCGCCAAGGACGTGACCGTCCTGCGGGACGGGCGCGAGACGCGGATCGCCGTGGGCTCCCTCGCCGTGGGCGACCGGTTCGTGGTGCGGCCGGGCGAGAAGATCGCCACCGACGGCACGGTGCTGGAGGGCACCTCCGCCGTCGACGCCTCCATGCTGACCGGCGAGTCCGTGCCCGTCGACGTCGCCCCCGGTGACCGGGTCACCGGCGCGACCGTCAACGCGGGCGGGCGGCTGCTGGTCGAGGCGAACCGGGTCGGCGAGGACACCCAGTTGGCCCGGATGGCCCGGCTGGTGGAGGACGCGCAGAACGGCAAGGCCGAGGTGCAGCGCCTCGCCGACCGGATCTCCGCCGTGTTCGTGCCGGTCGTCATCCTCATCGCGCTCGGCACCTTCGGTGTCTGGTTCGGCGTCACCGGGGACACGGTCGCCGCGTTCACCGCCGCCGTCGCCGTACTGATCATCGCCTGCCCCTGCGCGCTGGGCCTCGCCACCCCGACCGCGCTGATGGTCGGCACCGGGCGGGGCGCGCAGCTCGGCATCCTCATCAAGGGTCCCGAGGTGCTGGAGTCCACCCGGCGCGTGGACACCGTCGTACTCGACAAGACCGGCACCGTCACCACCGGGCGGATGACGCTCCAGGAGGTGTACACCGCCCCCGGCGAGGACGAGAAGCAGGTGCTGCGGCTCGTCGGCGCCCTGGAGCACGCCTCCGAGCACCCGGTCGCCCGCGCCGTCGCGGAGGGCGCCGAGGAGCGCGTCGGCACGCTGCCCTTGGCCGAGCACTTCGAGAACGTCCCCGGCCGCGGCGTACGCGGCCGCGTGGACGGCCAGGAGGTGGCCGCCGGGCGGCTCTGGGACGACCTGCCCGGGGAACTGGCCGCGGCCCGCTCCAGGGCCGAACAGGAGGGCCGTACGGCCGTCGTGGCGGGCTGGGACGGCAAGCCGCGCGCGGTGCTCGCCGTCGCGGACGCGGTGAAGGAGACCAGCGCCGAGGCGGTACGCGAACTGCGCGCGCTCGGTCTGACGCCGGTGCTGCTCACCGGGGACAACCGCACGGTGGCCGAGGCGGTCGCGCGGGAGGTCGGCATCGACGAGGTCATCGCCGAGGTGCTGCCCGAGGACAAGGTGGACGTGATCCAGAAGCTGCGGCGCGAGGGCCGGACCGTCGCCATGGTCGGGGACGGGGTGAACGACGCGGCCGCGCTCGCCACCGCCGACCTCGGTCTCGCCATGGGCACCGGCACCGACGCGGCGATCGAGGCCGGGGACCTCACCCTGGTCCGGGGCGACCTGCGGGTGGCCGCCGACGCCATCCGGCTCTCCCGGCGCACCCTCGCCACCATCAAGGGCAACCTGGTGTGGGCCTTCGGCTACAACGTCGCCGCGCTGCCGCTGGCCGCGGCGGGGCTGCTGAATCCGATGATCGCGGGGGCGGCGATGGCCTTCTCCTCGGTTTTCGTGGTGACCAACAGCCTGCGGCTGCGCCGGTTCCGCTGAGGCGGGCCAGGAAGTGCCGTAGGTGGCCGGAAGAAGTCCCCCGAGGAGAAGTAAGAGTCCCTCTGGAGTCCGGCGTGGACCTCACATAAGCTCTTCACAAGGCTCGCGCATCTTCCTTACGCTTGGGTCCCGATCGTCGTATCGGGGCTCTTGCGCAGCTATGGGAGTGATGCAAGAGACGCAGATCACAGTGACGCGAACGTAACCATCGAAGGGGTTCGAAGGTCTAAGTTGGCGGTGTCAGTCCAGCGTCTTGGGGGGCGCCGGCTGGCATCTGGAGTCGTCTTGGGGGACTTCTCCGGAAATGCGTTGCCGGGGCACGTACACCGGGAAGCTTTGAGCGGCCCTCCCAGCGTGCGCTGTCCCGGCAGACCGCAACACGTTTCACGTCACTGGAGCACGGCGGGCCCGCCCGTCCTGCTCGGACAGCGAATTCAGGCGCTGTCTCTCCGAGCGCCCGGCCCGGATCCCGTGGGGGGAATCCGCACCGGGGCATGGGAAGGCGCCCTGGACGTCGGCCCGTGGGGGGACCGACGCCAGGGCGCCTTCCGCTTTTTCGGTTACTAGCGCTGCTCGACCGGCACGAAGTCGCGCTCGACGACACCCGTGTAGATCTGACGCGGGCGGCCGATGCGGGAACCCGGCTCCTTGATCATCTCGGTCCACTGGGCGATCCAGCCCGGCAGCCGGCCGAGGGCGAACAGGACCGTGAACATCTCGGTCGGGAAGCCCATGGCCCGGTAGATCAGACCCGTGTAGAAGTCCACGTTGGGGTAGAGGTTGCGCGAGACGAAGTAGTCGTCGGAGAGCGCGTGCTCCTCCAGCTTGAGCGCGATGTCCAGCAGCTCGTCGGACTTGCCGAGCGCGGAGAGGACGTCGTGCGCGGCAGCCTTGATGATCTTGGCGCGCGGGTCGAAGGACTTGTACACCCGGTGGCCGAAGCCCATCAGGCGGACGCCGTCCTCCTTGTTCTTCACCTTGCGGATGAAGGAGTCGACGTCGCCGCCGTTGGCCTGGATGTTCTCCAGCATCTCCAGCACCGACTGGTTGGCGCCGCCGTGCAGCGGGCCCCACAGCGCGTTGATGCCGGCGGAGATCGAGGCGAACATGTTGGCCTGGGAGGAGCCGACCAGACGGACCGTGGAGGTCGAGCAGTTCTGCTCGTGGTCCGCGTGCAGGATCAGCAGCTTGTCCAGCGCGGAGACGACGACCGGGTCGAGGTCGTACTCCTGGGCCGGCACCGAGAACGTCATGCGCAGGAAGTTCTCGACGTAGCCGAGGTCGTTGCGCGGGTAGACGAACGGGTGGCCGATCGACTTCTTGTAGGCGTACGCCGCGATCGTCGGGAGCTTGGCGAGCAGCCGGATCGTGGAGAGGTCGCGCTGCTCCTCGTCGAAGGGGTTGTGGCTGTCCTGGTAGAAGGTGGACAGCGCCGAGACCACCGAGGACAGCATGGCCATCGGGTGGGCGTCACGCGGGAAGCCCCGGTAGAAGTTCTTGACGTCCTCGTGCAGCAGGGTGTGCCGCGTGATGTCGTTCTTGAACTTGGCCAGCTCGTCGACGGTCGGCAGCTCACCGTTGATCAGGAGGTACGCCACCTCGAGGAAGGTGGAGCGCTCGGCGAGCTGCTCGATCGGGTAGCCGCGGTAGCGGAGGATGCCCGCCTCGCCGTCGAGGTAGGTGACGGCGGATTTGTACGCGGCGGTGTTGCCATAACCGCTGTCCAGGGTCACCAGACCGGTCTGGGCGCGGAGCTTCCCGATGTCGAAGCCCTTGTCGCCGACGGTGCTGTCGACCACCGGATAGGTGTACTCGCCGTCGCCGACCCGCAGTACTACCGCGTCGTTATTGGTGTGCTCGCTCACGTCTTCCCTCACCGACTTAGTGCCTCATCTTCGAGGTGCCCTGACTGTCTCTACCATCCCCCATTTGGCTCAGGAGAGTGCACTCGGGGTCGCCACTTGGCCCACTGGCGGCACTCAGTGCCGTCAACCTGCTCATCCTGCCCCCTGGGCGGGGCATCAGGAAAGGCTCTGTGACCTTCCTGACTCATTTGATCGATCATTTTCGCCGACACGTCCGGAACCGGCGAGCCTGAAGCCGAGCGCCGTGCACCGCCGGCCTGCGGACACCGTGCGTACGGCCTGCCCGATCGCCTTGCGCGAACCCACCAGCACCACCAGTTTCTTGGCGCGGGTGACCGCCGTGTAGAGCAGGTTGCGCTGGAGCATCATCCAGGCGCCGGTGGTGACCGGGATCACCACGGCCGGGTATTCACTGCCCTGGGAGCGGTGAATGGTCACGGCGTAGGCATGGGACAGTTCGTCCAGTTCGTCGAATTCGTACCCCACCTCCTCGTCCTCGTCGGTCAGCACCGTCAGGCGCTGCTCGACCGGGTCGAGTGAGGTCACCACGCCCACGGTGCCGTTGAAGACGCCGTTCGCGCCCTTGTCGTAGTTGTTGCGGACCTGGGTGACCTTGTCGCCGACCCGGAAGACCCGGCCGCCGAACCGCTTCTCCGGCACATCGGGGCGGCCGGGGGTGACGGCCTGCTGGAGCAGGGCGTTGAGGGCGCCGGCGCCCGCCGGGCCCCGGTGCATCGGGGCGAGGACCTGCACGTCCCGGCGCGGGTCGAGGCCGAAGCGGGCCGGGATGCGGCGGGCGGCCACGTCCACGGTGAGCCGGCCGGCCTCCTCGGTGTCGTCCTCGACGAAGAGGAAGAAGTCGTCCAGCCCCTCGGTGAGCGGGTGGCGGCCCGCGTTGATCCGGTGCGCGTTGGTGACCACACCGGACCGCTGGGCCTGGCGGAAGACACGGGTGAGCCGGACGGCGGGCACCGGACTCCCCTCGGCCAGCAGGTCCCGCAGCACCTCCCCGGCGCCGACGCTGGGCAACTGGTCCACGTCACCCACGAACAGCAGGTGGGCGCCGGGCGGTACGGCCTTGACCAGCTTGTTGGCGAGCAGCAGGTCCAGCATGGACGCCTCGTCCACCACCACGAGGTCGGCGTCCAGCGGGCGGTCGCGGTCGTAGGCGGCGTCCCCACCGGGCTTCAGCTCCAGCAGCCGGTGCACGGTGGACGCCTCGGCGCCGGTCAGCTCGGCCAGCCGCTTGGCGGCGCGGCCGGTGGGCGCGGCGAGCACCACCCTGGCCCGCCGGGCGCGGGCGAGTTCGACGACCGAGCGGACGGTGAAGGACTTGCCGCAGCCGGGGCCGCCGGTGAGGACGGCGACCTTCTCGGTGAGCGCGAGCCGGACGGCCGCCTCCTGCTCCGGCGCGAGGTCGGTGCCGGTACGGCCCTTCAGCCAGCCGAGCGCCTTGTCCCAGTCGACGTCCCGGAAGGCCGGCATCCGGTCCTCGCCGGTGCGCAG
Organism: Streptomyces sp. SID1328; assembly: GCF_009865595.1. Classification (NCBI taxonomy): domain Bacteria; kingdom Bacillati; phylum Actinomycetota; class Actinomycetes; order Kitasatosporales; family Streptomycetaceae; genus Streptomyces; species Streptomyces sp. SID1328. The sequence goes on from NZ_WWKH01000483.1 coordinate 20,696, forward strand.
CAGCCTCGACACCTGGGCGGCGAGGGAGAGTTCGGCCCGGTGGAAGGGGACGAGGTACACGGCGGTGACGGGCTCCCCGCCGTCCGGTCCGGGCACCCTCTCCCGTACGACACCGGGCTCCTCACCCTCCTCGCCGGGGGCGGCCAGCTCGGCCAGGCACTCGATGACCAGGCCGGTGTCGACCTGGAGGAGCTTGACCGCGTCCACGATGAGGCGTTCCTCGGGCAGATAGCAGTGGCCCTGGTCGGTGGACTGGGAAAGGGCGTACTGCAGGCCCGCCTTGACGCGTTCGGGGCTGTCGTGCGGGATGCCGACGGACTGGGCGATCCGGTCGGCGGTCAGGAAGCCGATGCCCCAGACGTCGGCGGCGAGCCGGTACGGCTGGTTCTTCACCACGGAGATGGAGGCGTCGCCGTACTTCTTGTAGATGCGCACGGCGATGGAGGTGGAGACCTCGACGGTCTGGAGGAAGAGCATCACCTCCTTGATCGCCTTCTGTTCCTCCCAGGCGTCGGCGATCCGCCTGGTGCGCTTGGGCCCGAGGCCGGGGACCTCGATCAGGCGCTTCGGCTCCTCCTCGATGATCCTCAGGGTGTCCAGGCCGAAGTGCCGGGTGATGCGGTCGGCGAAGACCGGGCCGATGCCCTTGACCAGGCCGGAGCCGAGGTAGCGGCGGATGCCCTGGACGGTGGCGGGGAGGACGGTCGTGTAGTTCTCGCAGGTGAACTGCCTGCCGTACTGCGGGTGCGAGCCCCAGCGCCCCCGCATCCGCAGCGACTCCCCCACCTGGGCGCCGAGCAGCGCGCCGACCACGGTGAGCAGGTCGCCGCCGCCCCGGCCGGTGTCGACGCGGGCGACGGTGTAGCCCGTCTCCTCGTCCGCGTAGGTGATGCGCTCCAGCACACCCTCCAGCTCGGCCAACTGCCGTTCGCCCGTCGTGTTTCCCGCCTGTCGAGCCGCCCCTTGAGCCATGGACCGACGGTACCGGCGGGGACGGACAGTGAACCCCGCGCCTGACGCGCTCATCTGAGCGGGGTTCATCACGATCTGATTTCAGCCACCGGGGAGGGGCTTGCCGGGAGCCCGTGTAATCGATTCCAATCCTCCGGAACACGTCGTTGTAAACGATTCCACAAGGAGGTGGAGCCGTCGATGGCGAGCATCAAGGACGTCGCTGCCGCGGCGGGTGTCTCCGTCGCCACGGTCTCGCGCGTGCTGAACGCTCATCGCTCGGTGAGCGCCGAGGCGCGCTCCCGTGTGCTGGCCGCCGTGGCCGCGCTGGGCTACCGGCCCAACGCCGTGGCCCGTTCCCTGCGCACCGACCAGACCCACGCCCTCGGCCTGGTGATCGGCGATGTGCTCAACCCGTACTTCACCGAGCTGGCCCGCTCGGTGGAGGAGGCGGCCCGCGCGCTCGGGTACAGCGTGATCATCGGCAACGCCGACGAGCGCCCCGACCTCCAGGACCACCACGTCCGCACCCTGCTGGACCGGCGGATCGACGGTCTGCTGGTCTCCCCGGCCCCCGGCGACTCCCCGCTGCTGCTGGACGCGGCCCGCGCGGGCACCCCGGTGGTCTTCGTGGACCGCTGGATCCCGGGCGCCGAGGTCCCGGTGGTCCGGGCCGACGGCCGGCGGGCGGTACGGGACCTGGTGGCGCATCTGCATCTGCTCGGGCACCGGCGGCTCGCCATCATCGCCGGCCCGGCCGGCACCACGACCGGCAGCGAGCGGGTGGCCGCCTTCCGGGACGCGCTGGCCGCGTACGGGCTGCCGCTCACCGACGAGCTGATCGGCCACGGCGACTTCCAGGCGGCCAGCGGACGGCGGGTCACCGAGGGCTTCCTCGATCTGCCCGAGCCTCCCGACGCGGTGTTCGCCGCCGACAACCTGATGGCGCTGGGCGCGCTGGACGCGATCCGGGCGCGCGGGCTGCGGGTGCCGGACGACATCGCGCTGGCGGTGTTCGACGACATCCCGTGGTTCGTGCACACCGACCCGCCGATCACCGCCATCGCCCAGCCCACCGGCGAACTGGGCCGGGCCGCCGTGCGCGCCCTGGTCGACCGGATCGAGGGGCGGACCGCCGAGTCCGTGACCCTCGACGCCCGGCTGGTGGTGCGCCGCTCGTGCGGTGCCCCGGCCCCCGTACTGATTCCTCCCACGTCCCCCATGCGAAGGAGCACCCCGGTGCAGAGGAGCACACCGTGAGCGATCCCGACGAACTGCTGCGCGTCGAGGGCATCCGCAAGGCATTCCCCGGTGTGGTCGCGCTGGACGGCGTCGACTTCGGCCTGCGCCGGGGCGAGGTCCATGTCCTGCTCGGCGAGAACGGCGCGGGCAAGTCCACGCTGATCAAGACCCTCTCCGGCGCCTGCCCGCCGGACTCCGGGCGCATCCTGGTCGACGGCACCGAGGTCCGGGTGCGCAGCGCGCGGGACGCGGAGGCGCTCGGGATCGCCACGATCTACCAGGAGTTCAACCTGGTCCCCGATCTGACGGTGGCCGAGAACATCTTCCTGGGCCGTCAGCCGCGCCGGTTCGGCATGGTGGACCGGGGCCGGATGGAGGCGGACGCCGAGGCCCTGCTGAAGCGGGTCGGGCTGGACGTCCACCCGCGCACACGGGTGCGTGAACTGGGTATCGCCCGGCTGCAGATGGTGGAGATCGCCAAGGCCCTCAGCCTGGACGCGCGTGTGCTGATCATGGACGAGCCGACCGCGGTGCTCACCTCCGAGGAGGTGGGCCGGCTGTTCGCGCTGGTGCGCTCGCTGCGCGCGGACGGCGTCGGCATCGTGTTCATCACCCACCACCTGGACGAGATCGCCGCGCTCGGCGACCGGGTCACCGTGATCCGGGACGGCCGCAGCGTCGGCCAGGTCCCGGCGTCCACCCCCGAGGACGAACTCGTCCGGCTGATGGTGGGCCGCTCGATCGAGCAGCAGTACCCGCGCGAACGCCCCGAGCGGGGCGAGCCGCTGCTCGCCGTGGAGGGGCTGACCCGTGACGGGGTCTTCCACGACGTGAGCTTCGAGGTGCACGCCGGCGAGGTCGTCGGCATCGCCGGGCTGGTCGGCGCGGGCCGAACCGAGGTGGCGCGGGCGGTGTTCGGCGCCGACCCGTACGACGCGGGCTCGGTGAAGGTGCGCGGCACCGCGCTGCGCCGGCACGACGTGGACGCGGCACTGACCGCCGGGATCGGGCTGGTGCCCGAGGACCGCAAGGGCCAGGGGCTGGTGCTGGACGCCTCCGTGGCGGAGAACCTGGGCCTGGTGACCCTGCGTTCGGCGAGCCGGGGCGGGCTGGTGGACCGCAAGGGCCAGTACGCGGCGGCCGGGCGGATCGCCGAGCGGCTGAACGTGCGGATGGCGGGCCTCGGTCAGCACGCGCGCACCCTGTCCGGCGGCAACCAGCAGAAGGTCGTCATCGGCAAGTGGCTGCTGGCCGACGCCGAGGTGCTGATCCTCGACGAGCCGACGCGCGGTATCGACGTCGGCGCCAAGGTCGAGATCTACCAGCTCGTCAACGAACTCACCGCGGCCGGTGCGGCCGTCCTGATGATCTCCAGCGACCTGCCCGAGGTGCTCGGCATGAGCGACCGGGTGCTGGTGATGGCCCAGGGCCGGATCGCGGGTGAACTCCAGGCCGCCGAGGCCACCCAGGACGCCGTCATGTCCCTCGCCGTGGGCACCCCCACGACCGACCCCAGTACCGAAACGGAGGCCCCCGGTGGCCACTGACACCCTCAAGAGCCGGGCCGGCTCCGGCAGTTCCGCGGCGGGCGGCTTCGGCCGGCTGCTGCTCGACAACGGCGCGCTGACCGCGCTGATCGTCCTCGTCATAGCCCTGTCGGTGCTGTCGGGCGACTTCCTGACCACCGACAACCTGCTCAACATCGGTGTGCAGGCGGCCGTGACGGCGATCCTCGCCTTCGGTGTGACCTTCGTGATCGTCTCGGCGGGCATCGACCTGTCGGTGGGCTCGGTGGCCGCGCTGTCGGCGACCGTGCTGGCCTGGAGCGCCACCTCGCACGGCGTACCGGTCGTCCTCGCGGTGGTCCTCGCGCTCGCCACGGGCGTCGCGGCGGGCCTGGTCAACGGCTTCCTGACGGCGTACGGGAAGCTGCCGCCGTTCATCGCCACGCTGGCCATGCTGTCGGTGGCGCGCGGACTGTCGCTGGTGATCTCCGGGGGCGTGCCGATCCCGTTCCCGGACTCCGTCTCCCATCTCGGGGACACCCTCGGCAACTGGCTGCCGGTGCCGGTGCTGGTCATGGTGGTGATGGGGCTGCTCGCGGCGTTCGTGCTGGGGCGGACCTACATCGGCCGGTCGATGTACGCGATCGGCGGCAACGAGGAGGCCGCGCGCCTCTCCGGCCTCCGGGTGAAGCGGCAGAAGCTCGCCGTGTACGCGCTGTCCGGGGTGTTCGCGGCCGTCGCCGGTGTGGTGCTCGCCTCCCGGCTCTCCTCGGCGCAGCCGCAGGCCGCCGACGGGTACGAGCTGGACGCCATCGCGGCCGTCGTCATCGGCGGTGCCTCGCTCGCGGGCGGCACCGGCAAGGCGTCGGGCACCCTGATCGGCGCGCTGATCCTGGCGGTGCTGCGCAACGGCCTCAACCTGCTCTCGGTCTCGGCGTTCTGGCAGCAGGTCGTCATCGGTGTCGTCATCGCGCTGGCCGTGCTGCTGGACACCGTGCGCCGCAAGGCGGGCGCGACCCCGGTGGCGGCCGGTACCGGCGGCGGGAACCGGGGCAGGCAGGCGGCGACGTACGGGCTCGCGGCCGTGGTGACCGTGGCGATCGTCGGCGCGACCTCCTTCCTGCACAACGGCTCGGCCCCGGCCGACCCGAAGCTGGGCCTGTCGCTGTCGACGCTGAACAACCCGTTCTTCGTGCAGATCCGGGAGGGTGCCCAGGCGGAGGCGAGGAAGCGGGGCGTGGACCTCACCGTCACCGACGCCCGTGACGACGCCTCCCAGCAGGCCGACCAGCTCCAGAACTTCACCAGCTCCGGCTACGGCGCGGTCATCGTCAACCCGGTGGACTCCGACGCGGCCGGCAACTCGGTGAAGGCGGCGGGCAAGGCCGATATCCCGGTGATCGCGGTGGACCGCGGGGTCAACAAGGCGAAGGTGGCCGCGCTGGTCGCCTCCGACAACGTGGCGGGCGGCGAGCTGGCCGCGAGGACGGTCGCGGAGAAGCTCGGCGGCAAGGGCCGGATCGTCGTCCTCCAGGGCCAGGCGGGCACCTCCGCGGCGCGTGAGCGGGCCGAGGGCTTCGCCAAGGGGCTGAAGCGGTTCCCCGGCATCAAGGTACTGGCGCAGCAGCCCGCCGACTTCGACCGGGCCAAGGGTCTGGACGTGATGTCCAACCTGCTCCAGGCCCACCCCGACGTGCAGGGCGTCATCGCGGCCAACGACGAGATGGCCCTCGGCGCGATCAAGGCACTCGGCGCGAAGGCGGGCAGGTCCGTGCAGGTCGTCGGCTTCGACGGCACCCCGGACGGACTCAAGGCCGTCAAGGACGGCAGTCTGTACGCCTCGGTGGCGCAGCAGCCGACCCAGCTCGGCCGGATCGCCGTCACCAACGCCCTCAAGGCGCTGGACGGCGGCAAGGTCGCGCCGATGGTGAAGGTGCCCGTGAAGGTGGTCACCCGCGAGAACGTGGCCGGCTTCACCGGCTGACCGCGCCCGATATCCGTAAGGGAGCCTTGATGTACGACTACGACCTGCTGGTCGTGGGGTCCGCCAACGCCGATCTGGTGGTCGGCGTGGAGCGGCGGCCGGGTGCCGGGGAGACGGTGCTCGGCGGTGACCTGGCCGTCCATCCGGGCGGCAAGGGCGCCAACCAGGCGGTCGCCGCCGCCCGCCTCGGCGCCCGTACGGCGCTGCTGGCGCGGGTCGGCGACGACGGCCACGGCCGGCTGCTGCGGGACTCGCTGCGCTCGGCCGGGGTGGACACGGCGGCCGTGCTGACCGGCGGGGCGCCGACCGGGGTCGCGCTGATCACCGTCGACCCCTCCGGGGACAACAGCATCGTGGTCTCCCCCGGCGCCAACGCCCGCCTCACCGAAGGTGATGTGAGGGCGGACGTGCTGGGCGCGGCGCGGGTGGTGTCGGCGCAGTTGGAGATCCCGCTGGAGACGGTGGCGGCCGTGGTGCGGGCGCTGCCGGAGGGCACCCGGTTCGTGCTGAACCCGTCCCCGCCGCGCCCGCTGCCCGACGACGTGCTCGCCGCCTGCGATCCGCTGGTGGTCAACGAGCACGAGGCGCGGGTGCTGCTCGGCGACGGGGAGACCGACGACGACCCGGCCGACCGGGCCCGGCGTCTGCTGGCCCTCGGCCCGCGCTCGGTGGTGGTGACGCTGGGCGCGAAGGGCGCGCTGGTGTGCGACGCCTCGGGCGTACGGGCGGTGCCGTCGGTGGCGGTCGCCGCCGTGGACACCACGGGTGCCGGGGACGCGTTCACGGCCGCGCTGGCCTCGCGGCTGGGCGCGGGCGAGGAGTTGTCGGTGGCGGCCGCTTACGCGGCCCGCGTCGGCGCGGCAGCCGTGACCCGGCGCGGGGCGCAGGAGTCGTACCCGACGGCGGCGGAGGTCGCGGCACTGGACGCCTGAGAAAGTTTCGAGGGGGCGTCCCCGGTCCTGTCGACCGGGGACGCCCCCTCGCTTTCCCCCTACGTGCCGGAGCTTCGCAATCCCCCCACGGAATCCCCCCCGAAGCCCTGACGCGTAGTACGACACCGGATGGCGGCGAAGGGTTGCACGCCCGTGGAAAGTTTTTTCGCGGGCTCCTAGTAGCTCAGTCCGTAGCCCAGCGGATACAGCTCCTTCGCCGGGTCGTCCGCCCGCGCGATCGGCACCGGGAGCTTGCCGCGCGGCTTCACCCGGCCCGCGATCACCCGTGCGGCGGCGCGGAGTTCGACGTCGGTCCAGCAGTAGGCGGCCAGGTGCGCCTTGACCTCGGTGAGCTGGGCGACGTCGTACGGGTTGCGGATCGCCAGCGCGATCACCGGGCGGCCGGTGGCCAGCAGCCGTCGGGCCAGGGTGCGCTGGGAGCTGGACGCGGTCACGTTGTACGTGGCCACGATCACCGCGTCGGCGCCCTGGGCGGCCTCGACCGCCTTGGTGATGCCGTCCGCCGTGGGTGCGGTGCCGGTGGACAACGCCGTCGCGGTGAAGCCGAGTTCCGTGAGCGCGGCGGCCAGTACGCCGGTGGGCGGGCCGGTGGTGCCGGACGGGGAGGCCGGGTCGGCACCGACGACCAGGACCTTCGGCTGCCTGCGCCGGTCCAGGGGGAGCAGCCGGCCCTCGTTGACCAGCAGGGTGGTGGTGCGATCGGCGATGCGGTCGGCGGCGGCCAGGTGCTGCTTGTTGCCGACGATCCGGTCGACACCGCCGTGGATGAGGCGGGCGGGCCGGAAGAGGCCGAGCTTCGCCTTCATCCGCAGGATGCGGAGAACCGATTCCTCCACGCGGGCCTCGGTCAGCTCGCCGCTGCGGACGGCGGCCAGCACCGCGTTCCAGGCCACCTCCATGGAGGGCGGGTTGAGGAGCTGGTCCACCCCGGCCTTGAGCGCGAGCACCGGCACCCGGTCGTCGCCGTACTTGGTGCGGACGCCCTCCATGCCGAGGGAGTCGGTGATGACCACGCCGTCGTAGCCGAGTTCGCCGCGCAGGATGCCGGTGACGATCGGGTGGGAGAGGGTGGCGGGGTCGCCGGAGGGGTCGAGTGCGGGGAACTGGATGTGCGCGGTCATCACGGAGTCGATGCCCGCGGCGACGGCGGCCCGGAACGGCACCGCGTCCAGCTTGTCCCACAGTTCCCGGCTGTGCGTGATGACGGGGAAGCCGGTGTGGCTGTCGACGGCCGTGTCGCCGTGGCCCGGGAAGTGCTTGGCGGTGGCCGCGACCCCGGCCGACTGGTACCCCTTCACCTCGGCCGCCACCAGGGCGCCGACGAGGGCGGGGTCGGCACCGAAGGACCGTACGCCGATGACGGGGTTGGCCGGGTTGACGTTGACGTCGGCGTCGGGCGCGTAGTCCTGGTTGACGCCCATCGCGCGCAGCTCGGTGCCGGAGATGCGGCCGGTGGTGCGGACGTCCGTGCGGGAGCGGCCGGCGGCCAGCGCCATCGCGCCGGGGAGCAGGGTGGCGGGCTTGCCGATCCGGCAGACGGCGCCGTGCTCCTGGTCGGTGGCGATGAGCATGGGCAGCCCGCGCGGCCGGGACAGCGACGAGCGCTGGATGCCGCCCGAGAGGTCGGCGATCTGGTGCGGGTCGCGGGTGTTGTGCGCCCAGGTGAAGTAGATGATGCCGCCGACCCGGTACCGCTCGATCAGCTCGTCGGCGGTGCGGACGCCGAGTTCCTTGAGGTTGGCGTCGATGTCCGCCTGGTCGGGTGCGGTGGCGGAGTGGCCGTAGATCCGGGAGACGAAGAGCTGGCCGACCTTCTCCTCCAGCGTCATCCGGGCGATGACCGCGCGCAGCGCCGCGTCGTCCGGGGCGGCGGCGTGGGCCCTGCCGGAGGCGGCGGGGACGGCGAGCGCGGCGCCGAGGCCGGCC
>NZ_WWKH01000484.1:0-445 GCF_009865595.1 Streptomyces sp. SID1328
GCCGCACTCGCGGAAGGTGGGCGTCACCGCGCAGGCCGCCTGGTAGGTCTCCGTCAGCGGCGAGGCGGGGGAGGCGGGCACGGTCTCGGCCAGGCACACCACGTGCACCCCGGCGCGCGGCCCGCTCACCGCCAGCCGCGCCACGTCCTCCCGCAGCGCCGAGCCACCGGGGTCGCCGTCCACCACGACCACCGTGTACGGCCCCGGATGCCCGTCCGGGCCCGGCCGGAAGGAGGCGGGGTCGGTATTGGACTCGACGCGGCGCAGCAGCTCGCCGGTGCGGGCGGCCGCCTGTTCGCGGTCGTAGGCCAGCAGCAGCCGGCAGTCCTGGCCGTGGCCCGGCCGGACGTGCGGCAGCCAGCCCAGCCAGGACCACTCGGCGGTGCGCTCCTCCACCGAGCGGGTGCGGTCCGCGCTGATCAGCACGATCTCCAGCAGGTCCGGC
>NZ_WWKH01000485.1:0-855 GCF_009865595.1 Streptomyces sp. SID1328
CTCCTACTCTCCGTTGTCGACGTCGGTGACGGTGCCGTCCTTGATGTACCGGGCGAGGTTGAGCTGCGGAGCGTTGAACCGCTCTCGGACTTCCTCGCCCCACAGGACGTCCTGGGTGCCCTCCCACTTGACCAGGCCCGGGTTGATGCCGAGCTTGAAGCCGCCCGGCAGAGGCTTGCCCTCCTTGTAGGGCAGGAAGTCCAGTGGCGACGTGCCGTTGGCCGCGTAGACGACGCAGTCGGACAGGACCGCGATCGGGTACTGGCCGGTGCAGGCGGCGTGCTTGACGATCTTGCGGTGCAGGTTGATCCGGGTGCGGGAGATGACCGCCGCGCGGATGTCGGGCCGCCACGTCGGGCGGGACAGCGCCCGCCACGGCTCGCCCGGCCGCCATCCCTCACCCCGGGGCCGCTCGCGCAGCTTGCCCAGGCCGCCCTTCACCGTCGCCTTGACCGCGGAGACGACGATCGCCAGCTCCGGGTCACGGCCGCGGTAGCCGTCCATCGCCGCCAGGAAGTCGGCCGGCGCTAGGTCGGCGCCGACACCGAGGTCGGCCATCGTGGCGAGGTACGCGTCGCGCAGCCGGTTGTACCAGCCGTCCAGGTAACGGCCGCTCTCGTAGCGGACGTACGCCTCGATCGGCGCGACGTCGTAGCCGAGCTCTACCGCGTACGCCACGGTCGGCGTCGCGTACCAGGCCGGCCCCTCAGGGCGGTCGCCCTTCGGCGTGAACGGGCTGGGCAGCAGACTCGCGTCCAGGTCCGCCCACTTGTCCTTGCCGACCTTCACCCGCGACAGGTCCACATGGGAGAGGTCGACCAGCCACGAGCCGGGCAGCTTCGGGTCGAACACCGG
>NZ_WWKH01000486.1:0-6089 GCF_009865595.1 Streptomyces sp. SID1328
CTGGTGCTCTGCTTCCAGCTCGCCATCGGCGCGGGCATCGTCATCGCCACGATCGTCGGCGCGAGCGAGGCCGTGTCCTGGCGGGTGGCGATCGGCGCGGCCGCCGCCCCCGCCCTGCTGATGCTGCTGGGCCAGTTGCGGCTCCCCGAGAGCCCCCGCTGGCTGATCCTTCGCCACGGGCGGAAGGACCGGGCGCGCGAGGTGCTGGAGGAGCTGCGGCCCGAGGGTCACGACGTGGCGGCCGAGCTGGACGAGATCGCCGGCCTGGCCAGGCAGCAGGAGGACACCGACCGTGCCGAACGAGGCTGGCGCGGGCTGCGGCAGCCGTGGGTGCGCCCGGCGCTGATCGTCGGCTGCGGCATCGCGGCCTTCACGCAGCTCTCCGGCATCGAAATGATCATCTACTACGCCCCGACCATCCTCACCGACAACGGCTTCCCGCAGGCCGACGCGCTCCGGATCAGCGTCGCCCTCGGCGTGGTCTACCTGGTGATGATGATCGTCGGCCTGTGGGTCGTGGACAAGGTCGGCCGCCGCAGGCTCACCCTGGTCATGGTGCCCGGCGCCGCGCTCGGCCTCTTCGCCCTCGGCGCCCTCTACGTCACCGGCCACGGCACCCGCGCCTACGTCCCGGCGATCGTGGGCTGCCTGCTGGCCTTCATGTTCTTCAACGCCGGCGGCCTCCAGCTCATGGGCTGGCTCACCGGATCGGAGATCCACCCGCTGTCGGTGCGGTCGGCCGCCACCAGCGTGCAGTCGGCCACCCTGTGGAGCACCAACCTGCTGATCACCCTCACCCTGCTGACGATGATCAACGCCTTCGGCGTGGGACAGGTCTTCTGGATCTACGCCCTCTTCAACGTCGCCGCCTGGCTGTTCGTCTGGCGGAGGATGCCGGAACTCACCGGGCGAAGCCTGGAGGACATCGAACGGCATCTGAAGGAGCGGAAGTTCCGGCCGCGCGACTTCGCCCGGTCGTGACCGCGGCCGGGGAGGTGCGGGACGCCCGCGCCTCCCCGGTGCACGATGCTTGACCCATGCGTGCCGCCCGCCTGATCCGCATGGCGCTTCTCGTCCAGTCCAGCCCCGGCCTGACCGCCGACGCCCTCGCCCGTGAACTGGACGTCTCCCGGCGTACGGTGATCCGCGACGCCCGGGCGCTCCAGGAGGCGGGCGTCCCCATCCGCGCCGAACGCGGCCGCGCGGGCGGCTACCACCTGGCGCCGGGCCACCGCACCCGGCTCACCACCCTGGACCCCACCGAGGCCGAGACCCTCTACCTGTCCGGCCTGCCCACCGCCCTGCGCGACCTCGGCCTGTCCGACGCGGCGGACACCGCGCGGCTGAAGCTCTCCGCCACCCTGCTCCCCTCGCTCCGCGCGGCGGCCGAGTCCTCGGTGCGCCGCTTCCACCTGGACGCCCCGGCCTGGTTCCGCGAGCCCTCGGCCCCCGAGCTGCTGCCGGAGCTGGCCCGCGCGGTGTGGTCCGACCGCACCGTCCAGATCACCTACGCGCGGCCGGGCCGGGACGACACGGTGACCCGCCTGCTCCAGCCGTACGGGCTCGTGCTGAAGGCGGGCGTCTGGTACGTCGTGGGCCGGGTCCCGGACGGGCCGGGCGGCGCCTGGCGCACGTACCGCGTCGACCGGGTCACGGCCCTCTCCCCCACCGGCGACGAACCCTTCGTCCGCGACCCCGGTTTCGACCTGACCGGGTACTGGCGGGCCAACGCGGAGGCGTTCGCCCGCACCCTGCTGCGGACGACGGCCACCCTGCGTCTCACCGAGCGCGGGCTCGCCCGGCTGCCCGCCGTCGCGGACCCGGCCGGGGCCGCCGAGGCGCTGGCATCCGCCAGCGGGCCGGACGCCGACGGCCGGGTGACGGTCGCGCTGCCGGTGGAGTCGGAGGAGGTCGCGTTCGCGCAGCTCAGCGAGTTGGGCGCGGACATGGAGGTGCTGGCGCCGGAGGGCCTGCGCGAACGCTTCCGCGCGCACGCGCGGGATCTCGCCGCGCTGTACGGCGTGGCCGGTCAGCGGTAGTCGTCGGGGGTGCCCTCCTTGCCGCCGAACTTGACCTCCTCGAAGTAGGCCCAGGCGTCCGGCCGGCTGCCGTCGATGTCCCTGATGCCGTAGGTCCGGGCGAGTTCCGCGCTGGAGGTTGACCCGCCGTTCCAGCGGGCGGCACGGTCGGGGTCGGCGGCGAGGGCGGCGATGCCGCGGGCGAGGTAGGCGGGGGACTCGGCGGTGGCGAAGTCGGGTTCCCGGGCGATGGCGTCGCGCCAGTTCTCCTCGGTGACGCCGAAGTGGCCGAGCATCTGCTCCGAGCGCAGGAAGCCCGGCGTGACGGCGACGGCCGTGCCGCCGTACTCGGCGAGTTCCTCGCCCAGGCCGAAGGCGATGCGGATCGGGGCGTTCTTGGCGAGGTCGTAGTAGAGGTTCTCCCGGTACCGGCGGTTGTAGACCGCCGTGCCGTCGGTGACCTCCACGTGCAGCGGACCGTCGGAGCGGATCAGGAGCGGGAGGGCGAGTGCGGCGGTGATCACGTGCGAGCGCACCCCGAGTTCGAGGATGCGCAGGCCGTCGGCGAGCGGGGTCTCCCAGCTCTTCTTGCCGAAGACGGAGCCCACCAGCAGGTGTTCGCCGCCCCAGAGGTCGTTGACGAGGATGTCGAGCCGCCCCTGCTCGCGGTCGATCCGCGCGACGAGCGCCCGCACCTGCTCGGGGTCCAAGTGGTCGGTGGGGACGGCGATCCCGGTGCCACCGGCCGCCGTGACCAGTTCCGCCGTCTCCTCGATGGTCTCGGTGTTCCGCCCGACTTCGCTGGCCCGCTCGCGGGTGGTGCGTCCGGTGACGTAGACGGTGGCTCCGGCCCGGCCCAGTTCGACGGCCATCGCCCGCCCGGCGCCCCGGGTGGCCCCGGCGACGAGGGCGATGCGGCCGGCGAGGGGTGTGGTGAGGTCCTGTGTGGTCATGCTTCCACGGTGCACGCCAAAGGTGACAGTTCTCGTCACCTTTGTTCCTAGGTGGCGTCGATTTCCTCGCTGACCACCGAGTACGCCGTGTCCCGGTGCGCATCGTGCTCCGCCAGGCGGGCGGTCAGGGAGGCGCGGATGTCGTCGTACGTGTCCGAGCCGAGGGGCAGGCGGAGCGGGGCCGCGCCGCTGTCCACCAGGTCGATCATGGCCTGGGTGATCTTCTCCGGCGCGTTGGGCAGGACGAAGGTGCCGTCGGTGAGGGCCCGGCGCGTCTCGCCGGCCGGGGTGGCGGCGTACTCCGGCATGGGCGGGGCGGTGTCCAGGGAGGCGCCGAACCCGGTCGGCGTGGCGCCGGGTTCCACGATGGTGAGGGCGATGCCGAAGGGGGTGATCTCCCGCGCGGCCGTCTCGCAGAAGCCCTCGACGCCCCACTTGGAGGCGTGGTAGTAGCCGAAGCCGGGGTAGGTGGTCTGGCCGCCCGCCGTGGAGACCTGGAGGATGCGGCCGTGGCCCTGGGCGCGCAGGTGGGGCAGCGCGGCGCGGATGACGTGGATGGAGCCGAGCAGGTTGGTGTCGATCACCCGCCGGATCTGTTCCTCGCCGGCCTCCTCCACGGAGGCGAAGACGCCGTACCCCGCGTTGTTGACGACCACGTCGATCTCGCCCAGGTCCGCGAAGGCGTCGGCGAGGACCTGCTCGGTCCGGGCGGCGTCGGTGACGTCGAGGCGGGCGGTCCACAGCCGGTCGCCGTACTGGGCGCGCAGGTCGTCCAGGGCCTCGGGGCGGCGCAGGGTGGCCGCCACCCGGTCGCCGCGTGCGAGCAGCCGCTCGGTGAGGAGGCGGCCGAACCCGGACGAGGTGCCCGTGATGAACCAGGTGCTGGTCATGGTGTTCCTTCCGGTGAAGTCGCCCTCCGACGCTAGGAGTTGGCGTGCACTCGAAGGCAAGCGGTCAGGCCGAGTGGATGGACCGCACCTCGTAGGCGACCGCCGGGCTCGGTACGGGGCCCCGGCAGGTGAGGCGGTAGGGGGCCGTGCGGTGGGCGTGCACCTCGATGTCGAACGCGGTCGGGTGCGGGGCGTGGAGTTCGACGCGGACGCGCCAGTCGTCGCCGTCGCGGGCGGTGCCGGTGACCGTGTAGTCGTGCCGTCCGGCCGGGCCGAAGCGGGCGAGCAGCGCGGCGACGGCGACCTGCTGGGGCGGGGCGAGGTCGGTGTACCCGCGCAGGAAGTCGGGGTGGATGCGCCCGGCGAGGTGTTCCTCGACCACCCCGACGGCCGAGACGGGGTCGAGGAGGCCGTAGTAGGTCCCGTCGGGCACGACGACGACGTTGGCGGCGAACCGGTCCCCGCCCACGTGGGTGCATTCCCAGACGAGGTTGGGCCACCGCTCGCTGAGCGCCCGCGCCACGGGCCGGCCGCGCACCGCGCAGCAGATGTCGTGCTGCCCGTGCGCGCAGACCAGGACGACCGGCGGCTGGTCGAGAGGGCCCGGCGACCGGAGGGCCTCGGCGATCTCCACGAGGTCCTGGTCGCTGCTCCAGGTGCCCCAGCGCTGGCGGTGGGCGCCCGACCGCTCGTAGTGCAGTACGGCCCAGCGGCCGGGCCCCCCGGATCTGGGACGGGCGAGCCGCCGGACGAGGAAGATGCGGGCGCGCACGGCGTGGGCGGCGGCCCAGACATGGGCCTTGACCACCGGGTCCAGGTCGATGCCGTCGTAGCCGTTGGCCGGCCACGCGCCGCGGTACTCGATCAGCACCCAGACCGCGCCGCGCGGCGCGGTGCCCGCGAGGGAGTCGCCGCGTATCCGGGCGGCGTCGGCGCAGAAGAACCGGTCGGTGGTGGTCACCGGGCCGCTACTGTCCGCCCGGCACCAGCACGCCCGCGCGGAGCAGCCGTCCGGCGAGGGGGAGCCCGAGGTCACCGGCGGTACGGATCTCGCCGTCGAGCAGGCGGGTCACGGCGGGCAGGTCGGTCGCGGGGAAGTCGAGCCAGCCGACGCGGGTCATCAGGCGGGCCCCCTCCAGCCGGGCTTCCAGGGCTTCGCGCAGGCGTACGGGCGACTCGGGGGCGAGGGCGTCGAGGGCGGCGAGCTGGGCCAGCGGGCCGAGCGGTGCCGGACGGCCCTGGCCGCGCCGGGTGCGGTGGAACAGGGGGGCGGGGTCGGCGTCGGACAGCGCGGTGGTGAGGCGTTCGCGGACGCCGTCGAGCACCTCGGCCGTGGCGTCGGCCCCGAGCGGCAGCGTGGCGCGGGTCCAGGCGTCCTCGCGCAGCGCGGCGAGGGCTGTCTCGGCGAGCTGTTCGGCCAGCGCGTACCGGGTCCAGACGTGGACGCCGAGGGTCAGGTGGACGGAGACCTCGCCCTTGGCGCGGGCGGCGTGCAGCCAGCCGCGCGGCAGATAGAGGACGTCGCCCGGCTCCAGCACGGTGTCGATGTAGGCGGGCCCCTCCGCCGCGTCGGCGACGGCGGCCCGGTGGCCGGTCCAGGGCTGGTCCCTGAGCGGGTCGCGGTGCACGGGCTCGTGGACGAGCCAGCGCTTGCTGCCCTGGATCTGGACGACGAACACGTCGTGGACGTCGTAGTGGTCGTCGAAACCCTGACTCTGCGGCGGGGTGATGTAGGCGTTGGCCTGCACGGGGTGTCCCAGCTCGGCGCTCAGGGCGGCGCACAGTTCCCCGGCCGGCGCCCAGGTGCGCTGGAGGGCCTGGAGGACGAGGGTGGCGCCGTCGGCGAACAGCCGCCACAGCGCGGTGTCGTCGAGCTGGTCGGCGATGGTGGCGCCGACGCCGCCGGGCGAGGTGTAGGACGGCTCGGGGAGCACGGTGCCGTTCTTGGCGACGCGGAGGAAGGGCGTACGCAGACCCCGGCGCGCGAGGAGTTCGTCCACCGCACCGGCGTCGAACACGTCGGAGAAGTCGCTCGCGTGCCGGGTGAGCAGCGCGGTGCGCGACCAGACGTCCCGTGCGAAGACCTCAGGGGCGAGACCGGTCAGACGGCGCTCCAGAATCCCGGCACCCCCAGGGGTGCCGGGATCAGGGAAGCCGCCGGCCGGGCCGGTCAAGCGCTGCCGTCCGCACCGCCGTCGTGGACACCGGGCTCACCGGCGGCACCGCCG
>NZ_WWKH01000487.1:0-263 GCF_009865595.1 Streptomyces sp. SID1328
GCGCGGGCCCGCTGCTCGCCGCCGTCGCCTCCGCCGCCGTACCGGCCGCGCTCACCCGCGGGCTGCACCTGGACGGGCTCGCGGACACCGCCGACGGGCTGGGCAGCGGCAAGCCCGCCGAGCAGGCCCTCGCCATCATGAAGCGGTCCGACATCGGGCCGTTCGGCGTGCTCACCCTGGTGCTGACGCTGCTGGCCCAGGTCGCCGCGCTCGCCGGGCTGTACGGCGACTCGTGGGCGCGGGGCGCGCTCGGGGCCGTCGTC
>NZ_WWKH01000488.1:0-221 GCF_009865595.1 Streptomyces sp. SID1328
GGGATGGTCCGGCCGGGAGCCCGGCCGCCGGTCGTGGTGGTGGGGGTGCCGGGTGACTGGGCGGCGGCCTCGGCGGGGCTGCGGCACGCGGCGGAGACGGCGGCCGCCGCACAGGGCCTCACGGACCAGCCCTGGTACGACGCCCGCCGCCTCGACATCGACCTGCTGCTGTGGCGGCTGCGGGACCACCCTGACCTGGCGGCCTTCGTGGACCGCGCCCT
>NZ_WWKH01000050.1:0-1869 GCF_009865595.1 Streptomyces sp. SID1328
GGCTCGGTGAGCCGGCCCTGCTGGTTGAGCCAGTAGTCGGACTTCGAGTCCAGCTCGGCGATCGAGTACTGCTGGAAGAACTCCCGGGTGACGCGGCGCGAGGTGGCCTCGTCGTTGATGTGCTTGGCGCCGTTCTCGCAGTACTCGTTGAAGTGCCGCTTCTTGTCCTCGGGCCAGGCGCAGCCGGGGCAGTCGATGCCGTCGACCTGGTTGATGTTCAGCAGCGTGAGCATGGTGCGCCGCGGGGAGGTCTGACTGAGCGAGTACTCCAGCGCGTGCGTGACGGCCGGGACACCCGTCGCCCACGTCTTGGGAGGCGTGACCGTCAGTTCGTCGATCGGGTCCTCGATGCTGCTGCTCATGGTGTGTCTGCCTCTTTCGTGAATACGAATCCCGCCGAACGGAATTTTCTTCGACTCCCGGAAGGAAAGTCAAAGAGGCCGTGTCGATCACGCGATAGGTACCGCTTATCTTCCGGTTCCGCCCGCCTTCCGAAGCATCGCACAATTCCCAGCACGGCCTTGACCAGGCACAATGCTGACGAGGCAGGCACCCCGCGGGGTGAGGATAACTACCGCCTATTGCCCGATCGACCGTCCCTCTTTGACTCGGGCGACAAATTGCCCGACGCTGGCCGACGAACAGCGAGCATGAATTCACATTCGGGAGAGACCTGCCGTGTACCTGGCATTGGCCCCGGACACCATCGCGCGATGGCAGTTCGGGACGACCACCGTCTACCACTACCTGTTCGTGCCCCTCACCATCAGCCTGGTGGCGATCACGGCGGGCCTGGAGACGGCGTACGTCCGCACGGGCAGGACGAAGTACTTCCACGCCACCAAGTTCTGGGGCAAGCTCTTCCTGATCAACATCGCCATGGGTGTCGTCACCGGGCTGGTGCAGGAGTTCCAGTTCGGGATGAACTGGTCCGCCTACTCCCGCTTCGTGGGCGACGTCTTCGGCGCACCGCTCGCCCTGGAGGCCCTGCTGGCCTTCTTCTTCGAGTCCACCTTCATCGGACTGTGGATCTTCGGCTGGGACCGGCTGCCCAAGAAGGTCCACTGCGCGTGCATCTGGATGGTGTCCATCGGCACCATCCTGTCGACGTACTTCATCCTCGCCGCCAACTCCTTCATGCAGAACCCGGTCGGCTTCAGCGTCGACAAGGCGGCCGGCAAGGCGCATCTGACGGACATCGGCGCGGTGCTCTTCCAGAAGCTCAACCTGGTGGTGGTCGCCCACACCCTGACGGCCGCGTTCCTCACCGGCGCCGCCTTCGTCATGGGCATCTCCGCCATCCATCTGTGGCGCGCGGCCCGGCTGCAGCGCCGGGGCCGGCCCACCGACCTCAAGCAGGTCGCGGCCATGCGGACCTCGCTGCGGCTCGGCCTGGTGCTGGCCGTGGTCTTCGGTCTGGGCACCGCGCTCAGCGGTGACAAGCTCGGCGAGGTGATGTTCGAGCAGCAGCCGATGAAGATGGCCGCCGCCGAGGCGCTGTGGGACAGGGAGGCCCCGGCTGCCTTCTCCGCCTTCTCCGTGCCGGACGTCGCCCACCAGCGCAACAGCGTCGACATCCAGGTCCCCGGCCTGCTCTCCTTCCTGGCGCACAAGGACTTCCACTCGGCGGTACCCGGCATAAACGACACGGCCGGCGCCGAGGCGGCCGCGTACGGCGGTTCACCATCCGAGTACATCCCGAACGTCCCCGTGACGTACTGGGGTTTCCGGGCGATGATCCTGTTCGGCATGACCTCCTTCAGCCTCGGCGCGGCCGGACTCTGGCTGACGCGGCGGAAGTTCTGGGTCGCCCCCGGGTACCGCACCGGCTCGTTCGACGTCCCCCGGCTGATGCTCACGAAGAACCGC
>NZ_WWKH01000489.1:0-63771 GCF_009865595.1 Streptomyces sp. SID1328
GTGCCCGTCACCTTCTGGTGGGAACAGCAGCCCCGCCCCACCCGGGGCGGCGCCACCGAAGCCGAACAACTCAACGACCACCCGCTCGACTTCACCCCCCACGCCCGCAGCCACGCCTCCCACACCTGGTGGACCACCACCGAGCAGCTGCCCCTCCACCTCTATCCCGGCCCCTGGCCCCACCCCGCCCTCGCCGACTACCTCCGCGAACAGGAGCCCTGCACATGCAGCCCTCCCGCCTGACCCGCATGCGCCTGAACCCCGCCCACCCCGGCGTACGCCGTGACCTGAACGACTACGTCGGCCTCCACAAAACCCTGATGCGCCTGGCCGGCATGCCCGCGACCTGCCCCCACCCCCGCCGCGAAGCCGGCCTGCTCTTCCGCCTGGAAACCGACCACCCCACCCCCGTGCTGTACGTGCAGACCACACACCCCCCACTCCTGGACGCCCTGCCCGCCGACTACGGACAGGCCCGCACCCTCCACCTCACCCCCCACCTGCAGACCCTGACGGCGGGCACACGCGTCCACTACCGCATCACCGCCAGCCCCTCCGCCCGCATCGGCCACAACCCGCCCCCACGCCATGCCGCCCCGGGCCACCCGCGCGCCACGCCATTGCACCGCGGCCAGCTCACCGGCCTCTACGGACCCGACGCCCTCGCCTGGTGGCAACGCCGCGCCCTGCAGGCCGGCCTGCACCTCGACGACGTCTCCATGCAGCCGCAGCCCTTCCGCTGCCGCCGCGACACCCCCACCAACCGCCACCACACCCTGACCCGCTTCGAAGGAACCGCCACCATCACCGACGCCGCCGCCCTCACCGACGCCGTCACCACCGGCATCGGACGCGGCCAGGCCTACGGCGCCGGACTGCTGTCCGTCGCCCCCGCCACACCCTGACCTCCCCAGCCCGCCCCGCTTGTGAGGTGCACGTGCCCCACCCCGACCTGCTGCCACAGCAACGCGCCGCCATCCGTCACCTCCTGGACCTCCAGCACACCGGTCGGCTCACCCCCGACGACAAGAAACTCGTCGCCCAAGGCCTGGGCTGCAGCGTCAAAACCATCAAGCGCCACATGGACAACGCAGCCGCTCACGGCGGCACCTACACCCCCGCCCCCCGCCGACGCCTCACCCTCACCCCGGCCATCCTCGACGCCTACGGCCGCTGGCGCGGCAACATGCAGGCCGCCTACCGCGACCTGCTCCAAGCAGGCCACCTCGCCATCCCCGGCCAGCCCGACCGCCACTACTCCTACGACACCCTCCGCCGCTGCATCCTCCGCTCCCTCGACCCCGGCACACGGGCCGGACTGATCGCCGGAGAGAACGCACGCCGCAGCAAAGACCTCCACCCCCGCCGCCACCGCGGAAAACGCAACGACGCCTGGGAAGGCGACGACAAGACCTGCAACATCCGCGTCCGCCTCGACAACCGCGCCGTCACCCCCCACGTCATCTGGTGGGCAGACCACAGCACCGACGCCATCTGCGGACTCGCCGTCACCCCCCACGCCCCCTCACGCGACGCCGTCCTCGTCTCCCTCCACGACGCCATCAGCCGCCGCCCCCCCCCACAGCCCCTTCGGAGGCGCACCCAAGCGGATCCGCATCGACGGCGGCAAAAACTTCTGCAGCGCCCCCGTCCAGGCAGCCATGAACACCCTCGGCATCGACCTGCACAAACTGCCCCCACGCCAGCCCCAGGCCAAAGGCCTCATCGAAGCCATCAACAAAGCGCTCATCCACACCCACCTCAAAGGCCTCCCCGGCTACACCGGCCCCGCCCTGAAAAAGGCACCACGCCCCGCCCACCGCCTCGAAGAGCTCCTCAGCTTCGAGCACTTCACCCACCTGCTGCACCAATGGGTGAAGTGGTGGAACTTCGACCACGCCATCGCGGCCCTCCACCGCCGCACCCCCGCCGAGGCATGGGAGGCCGACGACACCCCCCTACGCGAGATCCCCGACGACGCCCTCTACCTCTTCACCCTCGAGACAGAGCAGAGGACCTACCGGCTCCACAGCGACGGCATCCACTTCAAAGGCGGCATCTACATCCCCCCGGCCAGCCTCAATGGACACGTCGGCGAGCACTACGTCATCCGCTACCGCCCCCACCACCTCGACCGCATCGAACTGTGCCACCCGCGCACCAACCGCTACCTCGGCCACGCCCTGCTCAGCACCGCCACCGACCCCGAGGCCATCGAACGCCGCAAGGACATCCACCGCGCACGCAGACGCCAAGCCGCAAGCCTCAAAAGCCAGCTCAAGGCGTTGGAGAAGAGCCGCGTGCGCTACGCCGCCCTCACCGAACCCGCCACACCACAGCGCCTCGACACCCAGGCACCGCCCGTCCCGCTCCCCGAACCCGACACCTTCCAGCCGCGCCGCACCCCCCAGCTGCCGAGCCACTCCTGGAGCAGCGGCCAGGACCCGGCCGCCGACCCGCCCCAAGACGACGCCTCAGCCAAGCCCGCAACACCCCCAAGCCCACCATCGCGGCCCCCGTACGCCTCTCGCAGACAGCGCCGCCTGCCGCCCCCCACCCCCTCCTGGGGCGGCACAGAGAGGGACGGAACCGACGGCGGCGGTGCAGCCCCCTGACCTCTCAAGGCAGGAAGTACGGCTACCTCGAAGCCTGCGCCCCGCGGCACAGACCAACAACGCCATCCCCCGCCCACAGCGACCCCGCAGAAGGGACGACAACAGTGATCCGCGCGTTGCGGCCGCCCGGCCCCCAGGACCACTTCATGAAGCTGACCGGCGCCCGCCTCTGCCCCACCCGAGCCACCAGGCTGAACGCCGAGAACATCAAGACCATCCTCGACGCCGACTCGATGATGTGCGTCCACGGAGGCGTTGGCCTCGGCAAGAGCCTCGCCGCCGAACGCAACCTCTACGACCTCGCCCCCGACACCTCCCTCTACGCCCGCTATCCCAGGGAAGTCCCCCTGAAGCACTTCCGCGCAGACCTCATGGACGCGCTCGGCCTCCCCGCCGACGACGCCCGCGACCGCCGGCTCAGCGAACGGCTCGTCCTCGAGGCGCTGCAGACCCCCCGCGCCCTCATCGTCGACGAGGCGCAGGCTCTCGGACCCGCCGTCTACGAGTACATCCGCTACCTCAGCGAGGACACGCCCCTGTCAGTTGTCTTCGTCGGCGGGGAGAACTGCTACCAGCGGCTGCGCCGCCAGGCCGCCCTGGCGTCCCGCATCGCGATCTGGCAGGCCTTCGCCCCACTCACCGCCAAGGAGGTGTTGGAGCACATCCCGGCCTACCACCCGCTGTGGAAGGACGTCAGCCCCGACGATCTGCTCTGGGCCAATGAGGCCGCCTGCCACGGCAACTTCCGCACGTGGGCTCGCTTCACCCACCTCGTCCAGCAGGAACTCACCCACCCCGACTCACCCGACAAGACGGTCACCCCCGCTCTGATGCGAGAGGTCATGCACCGCATGAACCCCCTGCAATTCCGCGACGACCAGCACTCCGGTGCGACTTCGTGACCTGTCCGGCCACGGGCGCGGTGCCTCCGGCGACATGGGGGTGCTCAAGGCCGGCCTCGAGGTCCGTACCCCCCGGTGCACGCAGGCCGTACACGCGGAGCTGCAGAAGTGGGTCACCTCCTATCCGGCGCTAATACCCCTGCTCACCGAGGGCTGGCTCGGCGATCCCATCGAGCTCAACCGGACGAAAGACCGGGAAGGCGTCCGCCGTCTGCGCACCGCGCTCGGCGGTACCCGCACCGCGCCAACTCTTCACCTGGGAGAGGCCGAGTCCATCCATGCCATGCTGACGCGCGGAGAGCTGTCCGGATCAGTGCTGCTGACTGACGACCGGGATGCGAGCCGTCTGGCGAGCCGCCGAAGCCTCACGGCATGGGACACAACCCGACTGCTTGCGGAGTTCCACTTCAGCGGGGACCTGGAGTGGGAGCAGGCTCAGCAGATCCTGAACCGGATGGACCAAGCGGACCGCGCGGTCCGCATACCCACGAGCTACCACGAGTTCGTCAACGGCTGAACCCCGCCTCCGACCCCTCCTACGCCTTCGCCGACGCCCTCGCAACAACGGCACCGCTGAAGGGCAACCCATAGGGCGATAACGCACGTGACGGTCTCGGCCTGGCGCCGCCTGCGTGACAGGGCGCGGTGGGGGAGCGGTGGCGGGCGCCTGGTCGTCGGAGACGGTGACCGGTTCGGCGGGGAGACGCCGCGCAGGCACCCGCCCCAGCCCGGCCGCCCGCCGCAGCACGCTGCATGACCGAGGCCGGTGAACCCGACCCCATTGCACGAGCCAGGCGGGTGCCGTTGAGCGGGGCATGGGAACCACGAGCGGACGGCACTCGCCGGCCCGCTGAACGGCGCACTTGCCCGCCGCCTGCATCCCTGTCGGGGGATGGGGGTGAAGCAAGGGTGAGACGAGAGACGGCGGAGGAGAGATCGTGGACAGCACTGCACCCGGCGGTGATCACCGATGACGAAGTGGGCGCCCCGGCACGACGGCGGACGGCCCTCGGGGACGCCCTGTTCCCACACCTGGACGGCCGAACCGGAGCCGCTGAGTGAGACATGCACGACGTGCGCGGCACGCGAACGTGCGCCAGCCGGCCTGCTGCTCTGCCTGACCTGCGGCCATGTGGGCTGCAGCGACAGCTCTCCGGGCGCTCACGCGACGACGCACTTCGACTCCACCGGCCACCCGGTGGTCCGCGCCCTGGCCCCCGGCCAGGAGTGGGCCTGGTGCTACGAGGACAAGGTGTACCTGGATCCGCTATCGGTACAACCCGTGCCGCATTCCGCCCCCCGGCCGCCCGAGTCCGTCTGGGACTACCCGCGCCCGCCCGCCATGCGGGAGGACGACCGCGTCGTGCGGGTCGAGTGCGCGGGCCAGGTGGTGGCGGAGAGCCGGAAGTCCGTCCGTGTACTGGAAACCAGTCATCCGCCGGTGTTCTACATCCCTCCGGCGGACGTCCGTACGGAGCTGCTGATTCCGGCGACCTCGGGCCGGACCTGGTGCGAGTGGAAGGGCGCGGCCCGATACTGGGACGTCGTTGTAGGAGACGACGTACGCGCCGGCGCCGCCTGGAGCTATCCCCGTCCCGAACGCGGCTTCACGGCCCTCAAGGACTACCTCGCCTTCTACCCAAGCCGCATGGACCGCTGCACGGTCGCCGGAGAGGGCGTCACGGCGCAGGAGGGCGACTTTTACGGCGGCTGGATCACCTCAGAGGTGTGCGGGCCGTTCAAGGGCGGCCCGGGCACCCTGCTGTGGTGAGGCCGAGCAGCCGGTCGGCCTCACCCTTCTCGTCGCGGGCCGCATACTGGTCAGCCGGTGTGCAGGGCGGTGTACTCGGCGGCCGGTTCGTCCGCCATGCGTGTCACGGAGAACCGCTCGGCGACCAGCTTCGTGCCCGCAGCCGCGTAACGGCGCCGGTCGTCGACGGAGGTGGCGGCGACCCGCCGTAGGCCCCGCACCAGGCCTGCCTGGCCGGATGTGTCCATCAGGAGGCCATTGACCTGGTCGCCCCACGAGTTGATCTGCCTGGCGGCCGATGGCCTCCTCTCTCGGGAACCTCGGGGCCAGCACCGACATTTGCCGATGTCTCGGCGCGCTCGTCAGCAGCTACACCGTCGTCGATCACTCCAGTGTGCTGGGGGCAGGCCGTCAGCGCGCAAGCGTGACGCTGATCGGGATGTTCGGGCAGCCGTCCAGCACCTCCTCGAGTGCGGCCTGCCCGGTGGCGTCGATGCTCAGTCCCCATCGGGCCTCGTCGTCAGGCTTGAGCAGGCGGGGACGGTCTCCCGCCCATTGAGGGTCCAGGCAGGCCAGACCGATCTCGTTGAACCGGTGGATCACATCCCGCACCGTGTCCTCGTCGGCCTGGACCAACTGGGCAATCACGGCACCCGGTTTCCGCCGACGGACGCAAGCAGCATCATCGCTCGCCGGTAGCGCACCGAACTGGTACTGCCCCGGCGTCCGATCTGCTGCAGTTTTTGCCCCTCCTGGTCGGTCAGTCTGCGCACCCGCACAGGCTCGGCCACCACACCTCCAGCGATCGGAACGGACGTCACTGCATACCCAATCGCTCCAACCACCACCCCGGCGAACCTACGCGGTCACAGCACTAGAGCGAGGATTGCCGACCCGTAGAAGCTTTCCGGGAGGGGATCCCCCCGATCGGCACAAGGCGGGACCCTGAGGCGTCACCTGCTATATGGCGCCAGTCCCTCATTTCCGGCGACGACCAAGGAGTCGACGAGCATCTGCCACTCGTCCAACTTGCCGAGTTCCTCGGCCGTCCTACGGATCTCCTTGAGCCAACTGTTCGAGTGCCATGACTGCTTGACCGTGACCCGTCCCTCTTGAATGCAGAGCTCGGAAACCCAGTGCACGCCGCGGGCAGCCTGCTCTTCTTCCGGGAGCTTGCGCAGGATGCCGATGAGTGCGTCGACGGACTTGGCTTCGCCGCGAGCGGTCGGAAGCCAATCGTCGATCGACTCAAGGAGGTCCTCAGCTCGGACCCAGTCGACGGGTTGACCGGCGACCTCGTTGTACAGGCCCTGCGTCCAGGGAAGTGGGTCCGGCAGTAGGGCGGCGGCAGCCCAGTCGCCCCAGTGAGGGTCGCGATAGGGGCTCGAGGCGTCACTCCGGTAGCCGATTGCGTGGCGTAGCAGCGACGGCCAGATACCTCGTGCGGCGTCAGCCAGGTGCTTGTTCTCTGCGCCTGCCGCGGCAAGACCGTGAAGGAAATTCGCCATCAGCTTTGCATCTGCGCGGAGGACGTCGAGGTGTTCGAGGACCGGTGCGGCGGCGCCGTCCTTCGCGACGCCTTCGAGCAGGGCCCGCGCGGCGATGAGAGTGTGGACCCCGCGGTCGTCCGCGGTCCAACCCTCCTTCTCCTGCTCAACCATGGCACGTCGCTGAACGTCGAGAAATGCGGCGAGGAGCGTGGCTGCGTCCTCGGTGCAGCAGTGGTCCGTCGCCGCGGCTTTCCCGAGTCCGCGAACAGCCGCGTCCAGGACTGCGACATCAACGCCGTCACCTGCTAGTTCCTGGAGGCGTTCGGCAATGTCGCCAGTGATCTGCACGTTCGGCCTTCGCTGGCCGTCCTGGTCCCACGGGCCGATTTCTGCGCCACGTGCGGTTTCAAGCAACCAGTTCAGCGCGGTCCTGTGGATGCAGGGGGCGGAGTGGCATGGGGAGTTCCAGACGACATCGCATCCACGTGCAAGGTACAGCTGAGTCTCCAAGGACGCCTTGCCCGCCACCGCAAGGCCGGCCTTAGCAACATCATGGGTCGAGTTGCCGGCCGTTTCCAGCGGCACTGCCAGCGCCGGGGTGACGAAGGCCGGCAAGGCTTGAGCCACGGCTCGGTCGGCGCCGAGATCGAAAAACTGATCCTCGTGACGCTGGTCGTCGGCATCCTGGAACGACAATGCGATGCCGATGACGAACTCAGTCACGAACTGCGCTTCGTTGCCGAACGCCGCCATGTCACCAGCGGCGGCTCGTTCGACCGCTGCTCGCACGACGTGGGCGACGGCGTCTACCGGCCGGCTCGGCAGTAGGTCTTCATCGGATTCGACCAAGGCGCGTCCTTCCACCAGGTCCGCAGCGATCTCCTCCGACGTGGGCGGGCAGTACTCGGGGTCCTGCTTGGCAGAGCCCCAGTACCGGTTTTGCAGACGCAGGCTGGTTTGTACTACCTCTTGGTGAGCTGCGTGCGCTTCTTGCGCGGCTTGCAGCTCAGAAGGTGGTTCGACCTCGATGTAGACCTCATTACCGTGCTGCCTGACTCGATAACGCTCCGGATTCAAGCTGGCGGCCCAGTTCTTCGTCAGCTCCTGGCTGATGCTCAGGCGGTCACCGTTCTCGACCAGCTTGTTAGCGACCCCCTTCAAAACCTCGGCACGTTCCTGCCCGCCATGCATCACCAGCCACATGGCTACCTCACGCGGTGTCCAGTAGCGGCGTTCAAGGTTTTCGAGTCCTTCGGTTGCTGCACGCAGCCCTACGTACTCACTCGTCCTGCGGCCAAACTCCAACTCCCACACGACTGGTTCGGCGAGGAAAGGGTCGAGCTCGCTGCTGACTTTCTCGATGTGGCGCACGAGCAGGCCGAAGAGCATTCCCGGGATCGCCAGGTTCTCGCAGCCGTTCAGGAGGGCCCCGACAACCAGGCTCGGCGATGCACCCCGGCTCAACCACCCGTCGGCAAGACGTTCCATCGCCTGCAGCGCGCTCATAGCCGAGTATGGGCCAACTGATGTGCCCCGGTACCAGCACCACACGTGGCTGTCGCCGATGTACAGGCGGGCGGTGCCGTCAAGGTTGAGGACGACCCCGCGGCCGTCATCCTCTCTGCTCTCTGTGTCGCCATCGGCGCTGTCGTCATGGGCGCGAACGGATCCAGCGGACGCGTCAGGCGAACTCAGCCACGCTGGCCTCGTCACGCGTGCCCGCGCACCGCTGTTCAGAATGTTGTTCAACACCCGTACCGATGTCGGCAACGCAGCTGTCTGGAACAGCTGCCAGAATCCACCGAAGTAGTACTGGAACAAGGGTGCTCCGAAGCCGGTCCATCGGCCCTGATGCTCTCGGACACCTTCGTCTCGGTGCCAGCTGGGCTGGTCTTCGATGTAGTAGACCTCCATCAACGTGGCCAGTAGCTCCGGATCCCGCTGTGCCAAGGCTCGGGCGCTCATGGGTGAGTCCGCAGCCGGAGCCAGGAACGCTGGCGCGTGGTCCCCGATGGTCCTCAAACACGATTCCACGTCATCGTCGATGTCAGGCCCGAGCAGCGCCAACGTTTCGACGAACTCTTCCTTCGTCAGGTGGTAATCCAGCCCGCGTCGGCGACGGCGACGCTGCGGCATGTGCCTGGACCGTTCGGCCCCGTCAGTGTTGCGAGGGAACGATTTCCAGTAGGCAAGGAGCCGATCCCGCAGCTGGATCCGAAGCTCGTTGCCGGCAGGCGCATCCGCTAGGGACAGGGCCTGCAGCCAGCCCGTCAGTAGCTCGAACGACTCCTTCGATACGTCCCACGGCTTCTCGCTATCAACGAGGAGCCGAACAACGGGTATCGTGACAAGACTGTCGACCAGCCCGTCGATCTTATGCCGCTGCTGAACAACTCGAACCACCTCATTGAAGACGAGACCGACCGACTGATCCGTGACTGCCGACTTGAGGCATTCGTATGCGAATGGCGTCTCCAGAACCGCCTCCACCGGGACGTCAGTCCACCGGGGGCCGTGCGCTGCAGCGAACGCATCGAACTGCGCAAGCAGTTCGGTGAACCTCCGGACGGGGCGGGTGCCCGGCGCTTTGAGTAGTCCCTCGCATGCAAGAGTGGCGGCTGATAGCGCCCACCGGGGCCCTCCCGCTGCCTCCAGCAACTCGGTTGGGCTTTGGCCGCGGACGAAAAGGATGGCGGTCGCATATCGCCGAACTTCGTCGTGGGCGAATTCCGGCTGGCTCTGATAGGGGCTCGCTGGCGCGAGCAGATGATCCCGACGCAGCACATCGACCGCTGCAGCATCGACGCCCGCACCAGTTCGGCGATTCTCGGGCAGGTTCATCGTCGCAGCAGCCACCGCGAGCAACGTCTGTTCCCGCGCCTCGGCGGAACCGACTCCCGGGCGCCCGTCGCCCCGAACAACCCTGTGCCACACCATCTGAAGGCACTCCCACTCGCCCAATGACCTATCGGGCTCCGCCCCGGTCCGCGCCAGAAGGTCCAGCACAACGGGCCTGCGCAGCAGTGAGTTCGTGGGCAGGTCTCGCAGGACCGCACGCAGAAGCGGAAAGTGATCTGAGACGACCCTGATGTCGCCGTCGCCCAACGGCTTCATCGTGAACGAGAGAATAGGTGTCGCGAACCCCAGCTCCATCTGTTCCCGCACGAAATCCGATGCCACGTCAGACGTGACCGCCACAAGCCCGACTCCCGCCGCGGCCGCCGCCAGCACAAGGTCGCTCAACAGGCTGGCAGATCGTTCCAGAGCGGCGTCAGCCGCGTCGATGACCAAAACCCGAGCCGGTGCCGATAGCTCCGCGAGGACGTCCTCCATCGACATCCCGAGTGCAGCACGCAACTCTAGGCTCGACTGTGGCAGGCTGCGGAAGTTGACCACCACACCCTGGAACCCGACGGGGTCCGCGCCTTCCAACTCTGCGACGGCCGAGAGCGCCAACGCGCTCTTACCGATGCCGGACTCGCCGGATACCAGAAGGGCCGAAGCACGAGTGCCAGCCTCGCGCAGGGCGCCGACGAGTTGTTCGCGTCGGTCCCTGAACGAGATCTCGAGCGGACCCCCGAATGACTCATCCCCGATGGTGGTCCGCACAACGGCAGCGGCCAACCTGCGTTGATCAGACAGCACCGACCACGCATGCCGGCTCTGAGTCGCGGCCGAGTCCAGGAGCTCGTGAAGGTCACGGCGAAGCACCTTGAGATCCACCACGGCGCCGGTCGCGTCGTAGCGGGTCGCCTCGACCTCGAGTCGGTCACGGACCGCTACTCCGTCAGCAGAAGCCGAAGCCACGTCGTCCAGAGACGTCGCCACCACGGTGCGGTCCGCGTCGTCCGGGCTCTGCACAGCGAAACCGAGGACGTGCAGCCGCCCTAGCAGACGCCACGCCAGCCGCAGGACCTCCTGTGGCGTCGTGTCATCCTCGACGACCTTCTTGACCATTTTCAGGAAATGCTTGTGGCGTTCACGCACCGGCTTCGACCAGCGGCCCTCGACGTCGAGGGCCGCTTGAAACGAGTTCGGGTCGGCATGAGTACGCGCGATGCCGCAGAGCGTTGCAAGCTGGTCCCACTGATCGGACCAACCGGCAGTTGCGACGGCGACCTGGTGAGCGTCGGTATCGAACCTGTCGACCTCGGCAAGCAGTGACCCGACGAGCTTCACTGTGTCCTCATGGCTCGGGACGAAGTTCGGCGTCGCTCGGCACGCCACGGCAAGGGTGACCCGATCCGACTCGTCGCCGCACTCAACCAGAAGGTCATCCACCGGATGCGCCGGACCGGTTTGGAACGACACCCTACGGACCGGCAGCTCACGTGCCTCCGTCCGCCGTGCGCCGGTGAACATGCTGGCGAGATAGACAGTCGCGATGCGATGCGCGAGTGAAACGCCACCGCCGCCGGTCGCGTAGGTGCTCGATCCTCGCTCCGCTTCACCGGCTGATGCGGTAGCGACCTCGGCCGCATCGCGCTGAGCTGCGGCGGATGCAGACGTTGTCTCACCTGCGGACGGAGCGGCAGCGTCCGGCGCAACGGGCTCGTTCATGTGCTCCTCGGTGGCCTGGTGCTCTCAATTGGCGGCACGGCACACCGTAATGGTCTGGTAAGAGAGATGCAGGCCTTGGGCGCCTCCGA
Organism: Streptomyces sp. SID1328; assembly: GCF_009865595.1. Classification (NCBI taxonomy): domain Bacteria; kingdom Bacillati; phylum Actinomycetota; class Actinomycetes; order Kitasatosporales; family Streptomycetaceae; genus Streptomyces; species Streptomyces sp. SID1328. The sequence goes on from NZ_WWKH01000489.1 coordinate 11,407, forward strand.
TGCCTCTTGGTCGAACATCGCCTCGCCGACTGCACTGTGCGAGGCACCTTGCGAGAGTCAGGCGCGCTGGCCGCGTCTCACACAAGCCGGCGGGCCTGCCGATCGCCCCGGGCACGTCCGCGACGGCCGCGCTGCCGGGCCAGCCGATGGGTGCCGGGCCGAGGGTCTTCCTAGCCGGACGAGCACCGTCTCACCTCCTTGGCCGCCAGGCGGAGGGTGGCGGCGGATCTCGTCGACCGATGCTGTACGCGGATAGTGCGACGGAAGTCCGTCCCTCCGATCAAAGACTCTCCTTTGACGCACATCTCTTCCCAGCTGACGTTTGCGACGTGCTGTGTGCGGTTGTGATGATGGGCTGCATGTCTGAGTACGGGGGTACGGTCGACGGGCCGCAACGGATTCCACGGTCCCGCATCGCTGACTACGCGGAGATGACGACGTCGCCAACCGCTCGGGAGGCGCAGGCGTCTTCACGAGAGCATGACGTCGAAGACGGAGGACGTGGCGAACGGCCGCCGGCACACGGTCAAGAGTCCGATCGTGAAGCTCCTGGGGTTGAGGCGCGCAGACGGGAGTTCGCCGCTCTGCTCGGTGAGTTCCGCCGCACCCCGGTGCTGGTGCCGCTCGGCGATGGTCCGGGCCCGGAGGGTGAACGGGGCCTGCTGACCGCCGATCTGGGCGGCATCCGTTTCATTCTGGCCTTCTCCGACGAGCAGGCGCTGGCCCGTTACGCGGTGGCACGCGGCCAGGCAGACCGCGAGTGGACGTACCAGACCGTCCTCGGCGCGCGCCTGCTGGACGTAGCCGTCCCCGCCGCCGGAGTCCCCTGCGGGGTGGCCCTGGACTGCGCGGACGGCGAGGAAGGGATGGTCTTCCCGCCGGTGCGCGGCATCGTGCCGGACGAGGCGGCGCTGGACTTCGACGCGGACAGGGGGGACACGAAGTGACCGACGGCGGCAAGGACCTGAAGACCGAGGGACTCGCACTGATCGCCACGGGCCTGACCGAGGCGCCGGGCGAGTTGAGGGAGCTGGGCATGGTGGGCGAGGCGGGGGCCGGGCGCGGCTTCGGTGACATCGCCCTGTCCGGTCTGGAACTCGGCCCCGAAGGGCTGACGGGTGAGTGCACGTCGTTCTGCGAGCGCTGGGAGTGGGGGGTCCGGTCGCTGATCAACGAGGGCAACGGATGCGCCGAGAAGACGGTTCTGTCCGCGGGCACGTACGACGAGACCGACAAGTACGTCGAAAGCACCTTCAAGGTTGTCACTAACGCAGCCATCGGCAATCCGTATGCCTCCGAGGAGGAGGTGGAGAAGACGGGCGGGGGCGACCTCGCCAAGTCCGGTGTGTACGGCGGCAACGTGGACTACAGCAAGGAGTCCTTCGACCAGGCCATGGACAACAGCGGGCAGGCCTGGACGGACACGGGACGAGACGTCATGACCTCCCACACCATCGGACCTGTGCCCGGCCTGAACCCGGAGGACCTGCACGGCGCGTTTGGGATGTCGGACGACGAGTACAACCAGTACCTGGACGACACCTTCGGGCCCTCTCCCGAGGAACGAGCCGAAGCGACTGAGCAACAGGGTGGTCAGGGCTGATGGGACTCGGAGACCTGACCAACACCGTTTTGGGCGGCGCGGAGAACCTCTACGACAAGGGCAAGAAAAAGCTCGGCGAGGCTGTCGACTACGGCACCGACAAGCTGGGCGGGGCCCTGGACCACGCCGGTCTGCACGACTGGGCGGACGGGGTGGAGGACTGGGGCGACGAGGTCGCCTCCGACCTGGGCGCCACTCCCGGAGAGCAGCAGCTGGGCCAGAGCGAGGACGCCAATGAACTCGTCCATGGCAACCCGGACAAGATCCGCGAGAGTGCCAAGCACCTGCGGGACTTCCACGGTGCGTTCGACAAGGTGAGTTCGGGACTGAAGAAGGTCGACTCCTCCGGCTGGCAAGGCGAGGGCGGCGACGCCTTCCGGGAGAAGTTCGGCGTCCATCCCACCAAATGGGCACAGGCCGCTGAGGCCTGCGCATCGGCGGCGGGAGCACTGGAGTCGTACGCGGACACCGTCAACTGGGCGCAGGGACAGGCCAAGGAGGCCATCGAGCTCTACAAGAAGGCTGTAAAGGCAGCCCAGGACGCGGCCGACACCTACCAGACCAAGGCCGAAGCCTACAACGCCAAACTACGGGCAGATGAGGACCCCGGACCTAAGCCCGAGCCGGACCACAATGCCGGCAAAGCCGACGCCAAGGCCGCTGTCGACAAGCTCCGCGAGGCCCGCAAGCAGCGCAACACGGCCGCGTCCGAGGCCCAGGGCAAGGTCAAGGCAGCCCTCGCGCACGCCCCGGCCGAGCCCCCACCGCTGGAACGCCTGCGCAACGACTTCACGGACGGCTACCAAGCCGCCAACACCGAACTCACCCACGTCGTGGGCGGCGCTCTCAAGGGCACCGCGGGCCTGCTCAACTTCGCCCGTGGCCTGAACCCCACCGACCCGTACAACCTCACTCACCCGGCTGCCTACCTGCAGAACGTCAACATGACGCTCGCCGGGCTGGTCTCCACGGCCTCGCATCCCGAACGGACGGTCCAGGCTGCCGTCGACGGCTTCAAGAAGGACCCCTCCGAGTTTCTCGGCCGCCTCATCCCGGAACTCGTCGGCACCAAGGGAGCGGGGCTCGCACGGGGCGGCTTGCGGCTCGCGCTGAAGGAGGGAGTCGAAACAGGCGCCGAGAACGCCCTGCGCCGGGAAGCCCGCCAAGCAGCCGAACAGAGTCCCCACGCCACATCCCGGCAGCCCTCAGAGATGACCTGCGAAGAGGACCCGGTCGATGTCGCCACCGGCAGCGTGCTGCTCTCCCAAACGGACATCAGCCTGCCGGCCGGACTACCGCTCGTCTTCACGCGCGAGTTTGCCTCCACCTACCGCTCGGGACGGTGGTTCGGTCCCACCTGGTCCTCGACGATCGACCAGCGCCTGGAGATCGACGCCGAGGGCGTTGTCTTCGTCGGTGAAGCCGGACTGCTGCTGACCTACCCTCACCCCGCCCCGGGCGTTCCGACCCTGCCTCGGCACGGCAGCGCGCGGTGGTCATTGGATCGCGCCGATGACGGCTACCTGATCACCGACCCCGACAACGGCCGCCGACTGCACTTCGCCGACGCCGGCAACGACATTGCGCTACTGGAACAGATCGACGACCGCAACGGCAACTGGATCCAGTTCGACTACGACGAGCAGGGAGCCCCCCGTTCCCTTACACACAGCTGCGGCTACCTCCTCCGCCTCACCTCCTCGGACGGGCGCATCCGCACACTCACCCTGGCCGGCGCCGCACAAGACGGCAGTGACCAGGAACTGGTCCGCTACCACTACTCCACCGACGGACACCTGACCGACGTCATCAACTCCAGCGGCCGGCCGACACGGTTCGGCTACGACGAGCACGGACGGATCGTGTCCTGGACGGACACCAACGGCCGCACCTTCGCCTACACCTACGATCAGCACAACCGCTGCACCTACCAGGCCGGAGAAGCCGGACACCAACGCTCGGTCTTCACCTACAGCTCCGCGGACGACCCATCCGGGCAACACACGACAACGATCACCGACTCGTTCGGCCACGACACACGCTTCGTCATGAACGAACGTGACCAGGTGATCGCCCGAATCGACCCCCTGGGCAACGTCACCCGCTTCGTACGCGACCGCCACAACCGCCTGCGCCAGCACACCGACCCGCTCGGCCACACCATGACCCTCGAGTACGACGCAGCCGGCCAGCTCACCACCGTGACCCGCCCCGACGGACGTGCGGCACGCGCCGAGTACAACCCCCTCGGCCTGCCCGTGAAGGTGATCAACCCGGACGGCACGATCATCCGGCGAACCTATGACGAACGCGGCAACTGCACATCGGAGACCAGCCCCGCAGGGCAGACCACCCACTACGCCTTCGACGGGGCCGGACGCCTCACTGCGGTCACCGACCCGATGGGCAACACCACCACCATCGACACCAACCCCGCCGGCCTGCCCGTTGCCGTGACAGATCCACTGGGCTCCGTGACCCGCTACCAGCACGACGCATTCGGGCGTATCACCGCTGTCACTGACCCGGTGGGAGCCGTGGCAGCGATGGAATGGACACCCCAAGGCCACCTAGCCCGCTACACCGCCCCCGACGGCACCGCAGAGTCCTGGACCTACGACGGCGAAGGCAACTGCACCAGCCACACCGACCCCCTGGGCGGCGTCTCACACTACGAGTACACGCACTTCGACCTGCTCCTGGCACGCACCGGACCGGACGGCAGCCGCTATGAGTTCCTCCACGACACGGAACTCCGCCTGACCGGCGTCGTCAACCCGCAGGGCCTGACCTGGAGATACGAGTACGACGCCGCGGGCAATCTGGCAGCCGAGACAGACTTCGACGGCCGACGCCTCGCCTACACCCACGACGCCGCGGGCAACCTGCAATCGCGGACCGACGCGCTGGGACAGGTCATCCGTTACCAACGGAACTTCCTAGGCCAGGTCACCCGCAAGGACCTCCAGGGCCACATCACCGAGTACGCCTACGACCTCACCGACCAACTGGCCCAGGCAACCAGCCCCGACTGCACCCTGACCCTGCTGCGCGACCGCTTCGGCCTCCTCCACTCCGAAACCGTCAACGGACGCACCGTCTCCTACAGCTACGACCAATGGGGACGACTGAGCAGCCGCACCACACCGACTGGCGCCGTCACCACCTGGCACTACGACGCAACCGGGCTCCCGGCCCAGATGATCGCCGCAGGCCGCACCGTCGAATTCACCTACGACGCCGCAGGCCGCGAACTCTCCCGCCGCATCGGCAACAACCTGCACTGGTCAAACCAGTGGGACCGCGCCGGACGGCTCACAGCCCAAACCATCGCTACAGACAGCCGACCCCAGCCGATCCAGCAGCGCGGCTACTCCTACCGCGCCGACGGCAACCTCACCCACATCGACGACCCCTCCACCGGCCCACGCCACATCACCCTGGACTCCGCCGGTCGCGTCACCGCCATCCAAGCCGCCAACTGGAACGAGACCTACGCCTACGACGAAGCAGGCAACCAGGCCTTCGCCTCCTGGCCAGCCAGCCACCCCGGACACGAGGCCACCGGCACCCGCTCCTACACCGGCACCCGCCTCAACGAAGCCGGCACCGTCCGATACCAGCACGACACCCTGGGCCGCGTCACCCTGCGGCAAAAGACCCGCCTGTCCCGCAAGCCCGACACCTGGCGCTACGAATGGGACACCGAAGACCGCCTGACCTCGGTGATCACCCCCGACGGCAGCCGCTGGAACTACACCTACGACCCCCTCGGCCGCCGCACCAGCAAATACCGTCTCGCCACCGACGGCGAAACAGTCATCGAACGCACCGACTTCACCTGGGACGGCACCACCCTGTGCGAACAGACCACCGTCTTAGCACAAGCCCCGAACCCGGTCACCCTCACCTGGGACCACCACGGGCACCACCCGATCACCCAAACAGAACGAATCATCAGCGCCGATGCCTCCCAGCGCGAAATCGACGCCCGCTTCTTCGCCATCATCACCGACCTCGTCGGCACCCCCAGCGCACTCGTCGACGAACGCGGAGACATCGCCTGGCAGACGCGACGCACGCTGTGGGGAGCAACAGCATGGACCGCCGACAGCACGGCTTACACACCCCTGCGCTTCCCGGGCCAATACTTCGATCCGGAGACCGGCCTCCACTACAACCACTTCCGGCACTACGACCCCGAAAGCGCCCGCTACCTCACCCTGGACCCACTCGGCCTCGCACCCGCCCCCAACCCCGCCTCCTACGTCCCCAACCCGCACCTGTGGGCCGACCCCCTAGGCCTCACCCCCTGCAAGTCGGCAGCACAAAACGCCAAGGACAACCAAACCACCCCCCTCGGCAAGGACATACCCAAACGAGAAGAAGCATCCGTCGGCAGCACCACCAACCACAAATACAAACAGACATTCTTCAACGAACACCCAGAACTCAAAGGCAAAGTAGTCGTCCACCATGCCATCGAACAACAAGTCCTGAAACGCTATCCGGGCCTGTTCAAGGCGGACGAAATACACTCCCTCGAGAATCTGCGCGGCATCCCCAAGGGTGACATAAACAGCAGAATCCACCTGAGTGAAATACGTGTCTCCTGGAACGAGTTCTACAGAACTCACCCCACCGCCACGCGGCAGCAGATCCTTGATCACGTCACCAAAGTCGATGATATGCTGGGGAACTGGTTCAGTCCCCGCATCAGGTAATTCCGCCAGTATTGGAGAAAAGGTCTCATGTGGCGAGAGCTCGCCTCAGAATTTCCCGACGCCGACGCGGAGCTGCAGGACCCCGCAGCTCCCGACGCCCTCGCCGCGATCGAGGAACAGCTCGGCCAGCCGCTCCCCGCTCCTCTGCGGGAACTCCTGACGGAGACCGACGGGATCGAAGCCGATTATGGGACCGAGGTGGTCTGGACCGCTGAGAAGATCCTGGAAGAAAACCTGTCATTTCGTAGCAACGAGCAATTCCGCAACCTATACATGCCGTTCGACCCCCTCATGTTCTTCGGAGACAACGGCGGCGGCGATCAGTTCGCCTTTGTGCGTACACCGGCCCGAGATGAAATCTTCGTCTGGGACCACGAGACAGACAGTCGCACCTGGATCGCACCAAGCCTGGAGACCTACCTGCGCAGCACGCTCGCCAGCAACGGTGAAGACTGGTACCGCACCACGTGATCAACTTCTGCGGTTTGCGTGCCATGCCTGGTGGACCAGGCCCTCAGTCGCTCTCCACTCGAACTGGCTGATCACTGGCCCGCCCTGGATGTGGTTTCTCGCCATCCGGTGCTCCGTTGACGGTTTCGGAGTGGAGGAGGCCGAAGCGGTCGCGCAGCAGGGTCACTCGTTGAGGTAACTGGCCCGTTCCTCCTGGGTCAGTTCACGGGTGATGCCGTCCCGGGAACGCCGCAGGACCTCGTCAATCGGTTCGCAGGGCAGGCATGTCCAGACGCGTACGGTGCCGTCGTCGTGCGAGCTGACGAACCGATTGCCGGGCAGGACGTTCGTGTTCTCTACAGAGGCACCGAATCCGTGCAGGACCACGGGCGGGCTGTTGTCAGTGGTGCTCCAGATCCGGGTGGTCGCGTCGTTGCCGCTGGTCACCACCCGACGGCCGTCGGAACCGAACGACACACTCCACACAACTCCCTGATGTCCGTTCAGTACCCGCGGTCGGCCTGGCTTAGTGAGATCCCACAGCCTGGCCGATCCGTCGTTGCCGCCGCTGACGAGGTGCCGTCGGGGCTGAACGCCACCGTCCATACCAGGCCTTTGTGACCACGGAGGACCTTCAGATCCTTGCCGGTGGCGGGGTCCAGGACGTGGATGGTGCCGTCCAGGCCGGCCGCGGCCACGCGTCGCCCGTCGGGGCTATAGGCGACGTACCGCACTTTGTCCTGGCCGGTGTCGACCACCAAGGGTTCCGCGCCCGGAGTGGTGTGCCAGATCTGTACGGTGCCGTCGCTGCCGCCGGTGACCAGCCGGCGTCCGTCGGGGCTGAACTCCGCGTTCCACACCGGCCCGTGGTGGCCGCGCAGTACGACGGGTTTCGTCGCGTTGTCCACCGGCCAGACCCGTGTGGTCCCGTCGTCGCCGGTTCCGGCCACCCGGCGGCCGTCCGGGCTGAATGCCACCCCGAGGACCTCGCCGTCGTGCCCGCGCAGCACGGTCGGCGGGGCGGTGCTCCCGGTCCGCCAGACGCGCACGGTCCTGTCGGCGCCGGCGCTGGCGAGCCAACGGCCGTCCCGGCTGGGCACCGTCGCCCACACCGGTCCGTCGTGACCGGTCAGGACGCTGTCGCTGCCCGTCGGGGCCGCATCCCAGATCCGTACGGTGCCGTCCTCGCTGGCGCTCACCAGGCGCCGTCCGTCGGCGGCGAACGCGACCGCGGTCACGGTGCCGCGATGCCCGCGCAGGATCAGCGGTGCGGCGCGGTGATGCACGTTCCAGATCCGTACGGTGCCGTCGTTGCCCGTGCTGGCGACCCGGGCGCCGTCCCGGCTGAAGCCGATGCCCTCTGCCGTGCCGTCGTGGCTGCCGAGCACGACCGACTCGGCGGGGGCGTCGGGGTCCCACAGGCGCGCGGTCCCGTCGGTGCTCGCGGTGGCTATGCGCTGTCCGTCGGGGCTGAAGGCGACCGCCTCCACGGAATTGCTGTGCCCGCGCAGCACCACGGTCGTCCGCCGATTCCCGACGTCCCAGACGCGTACCGTTCCGTCTCCGCCGCTGCTGGCGAGGCGGCGTCCGTCGGGGCTGAACGAGACGCCGAGCGCCCGCCCCTCGTGGCCGCGCAGCACGGCCGGTTCGCCTCTCCCCGTGGCGTTCCAGATCCGTACGGTGCCATCGTCACCGGCGCTGGCGACGCTGCGGCCGTCCGGGCTGAACGTGGCGCTCCACACCCGTGCCGTGTGCCCTCGCAGGATCACCGGCTCGGCGCCGCTTGCCCACTTCCATACCGAGACGGTGCCGTCCTCGCCGGCTGCCGTGATCCGGGTGCCGTCCGGGCTGAACACCGGCGTCCACACCTCGCCGTCGCGGCCGCGCAGCACCACTGGGTCTCGCAGCGTCGTGCCGTACCGCCACACCCGTATCGCGCCGTCGCCGCCGCTGGTGGCGAGGTACCGGCCGTCCGGACTGAACGAGACCCCGAGAACCTGCCCGTCGTGGCTGGCGAGCACAGCCCTCACCCGTGACTCGAACACGGCTTGGCGCAGTGCCGCCTCGGTCTCGTCGGTCGCACTGGTCCGGTAGGCACTGGTAGCCAGCAACAGGCCCAGCTCAGGGTCGAGCTCGGCCTGGCCACGCGCGCTCGCCACGAGTTGCCGCGATAACGCGAGCGCCTGCCCGGCCTCCGCCCGCCGGGCCTGTACAAACGCGACGCCCGCGAGGACGGCCAGTGCGACCACCGCCGCCATGAGCCCACTCACGGTCAGCCGCACACGGCGCCTCACCGCCGACCGCTCGGCCTGTGCGCGGTCGCGGCTCGCCGTCAGGAACTCGCGTTCGAGATCATTGAGCTGGCCGGTGTCCCGGTCGTCCCAGTCGGCCAGCCGTACTCCGCGGTAGAGCACCCCGTCGTCCCTGCCGTGCTCCGCCCACTCCCCGGCCGTATTGGTCAAACGCCGGTGTGCGCGCAATTGTTCGCGGCTGGTTTCGATCCACATACGCAGTCGCGGCCATGCAGTGATCAGGGCTTCGTGGGCGAGGTCAACGGTGTCGTCATCGAGGGTGACCAGGCGGGCGCGGGCCAGTCGTTCCAGAACCAGCGCAGCATCCCCGCGGGTGCTTGCGACCAGTTCGGTGCGGAGAGCCGGGCGACGTGTGTCCTGGGCTCCTTCACCGGGGGTGATGAGCCGCAGCAGCAGATCGCGGGCGACAGCGGCCTGTTCAGGAGAAAGTTGAGTGTAGAGACGCTCTGCGGTTCGGGCGATGGCACCGCTCACCCCGCCGACGGCATCGTACGCGGCCTCAGTGAGTGCTCTTCCTCTGCGTCTTCGCCAGGTCTCCAGCAGGGCGTGCGACATCAGAGGCAGGCCGCCGGACTCATCGGCGACGTCCCCGATGATGCGGGCGGTCAGGGCGCGTTCCAGGGTCAGTCCGGTGGCTGCGGCCGGTTTGACGATGGCGTCGCGCAGTTCGTCCCGGTTCATCGCAGTGACCAGCAGGTTGGCGTCGCGCAGTGCGACGGCCAGGGCGTGGTGTTCGGCGCAGCGGCCGTAGAAGTCGGCGCGGACCGCGATCAGCACCTTTAATCGGCTTGCCGGTAGGAGGGTGGCGAGCAGGAGGTCGATGAAGCGGGTACGTTCCGCTGGATCCTGGCAGAGGGTGTAGACCTCCTCGAACTGGTCGACGATCACCAACGTATCCGTGCCGCCGTCGCCGGGTCTGCTCGCGTCGAGGAGAGAGACGAGGGCGCGTGCGGGGTGGTCGCCGGGCGTCAGAATCTGGATCACGGCCGGCCGCAAGCCGGGCTCCTGGGAGTGCTGGAGGGTGGGGATCAGGCCCGCACGCAGCAGGGAGGACTTGCCGCAGCCGGACGGGCCGAACACCGCGGCGAACCGCCGGCGCCGCAGCAGATCCAGCAGGTCGGCAGTGAGCCGGTCCCGGCCGAAGAAAAGTCCGCTGTCGCCCGGCTCGAACCGGGCCAGCCCCCGATAGGGCGCATCCGCACCCTCACCGCCCTCCTCCTCCGCGCCGACCGCGGCGGCGTCATCCACGACCTGTTTCCACCGGGCTTCCCACTCGATCGCATCGCCCCCGCATGCCGACACGTAGGCCAAGGTCACCGCCAGCGTGGGCAGCTGCCCGCCCGCCGCCGCCTGCGACAGGGTCGTGGCCGAGTAGCCGGCCCGCTCGGCCATCGCCCGATACGTCATCCCGCCCACCTCCGTCCGCAGTTTGCGCCACTCGAACTCGAACCGCTGCACCGGACCCGCCCCCGGATCCACCGGCACCTCACGACGCCCCGCCATACCCGTCCCCTCGCCACCCATCCACACGAGACACCTCACCTTTGCACCCCCCCAACCCGGCCCGAAATGTCACACCCGGCCATTGATTGGCCGCCGGAACAGCCCTGCCAACCAATAAGCCAGCCGCTGAGATCGGTTGGTGAGCGGTACCGAGGGATGGGGCTGCTGCTGTGGAGGCGGTCATGCCTACGGTTCCACAGCGGAACAACAGATCCGGCCCTGACTGCATGCACCTGGCCGCGCCCCACGCGGCCTTGTGAACTCTGCTGTCTCGCCGTTCAGCCCTGGGAAGTCAGGGCCGGCCGCATCAGTCGCCGGAGGCTGTCTGCCGGCGCCCAAAGCTGCTCATGAAGCGAAACCCACCGACGGAGGAAATCCCATGAAGTTCCGATCCCAGATCACGAAGCGCGTCTCAGTCCTGCTGTGTGTCATGGCGCTGGCAGCCGGAGCCGGCAGCGCGGCCGCGGCCGCCACGGACCGGACCACGCAGTCGGCCGAGTCGAAGTACGCGGCGCAGGCGAAAGCGGCGGGCCTTTCGAGCAGGCAGGCAGCCCAGCTGCAGGACCGGGTGGACGCCAAGCTGGCGGACATCAAGGTTCCGGCGGAACAGGTGGGCTACAACGAGATCCGGGCGAAGGACGGCAGCGCGATCGTCACGGTGTCCGTGCCCGGCGTGGCCGACACCAGCTGCACCTACGAGTGGCTGTGCCTGTGGACCGGGCCCAACTGGACCGGCAGCAAGGTGTCGTTCACCAAATGTCAGGACTACGACCTGAACGACTACAGCTTCAACAACGACACCCTCACCTCGTACAAGAACAATCAGACCACCGGCACGGTGGCTCGGTTCTACAACTGGGAGGGCCGCAAGGTGTACAAGTTCGGCAGCACGGCGTACCACACGGAGGACAGCCTCGCGAACACCCCCTGGGACAACATGATCGACATAGTCGACGTCTGCTGAGCTCTTGCCGGTAGCCCGATCATCTGAGCAGCCGCTGCTGTATCGCCCGTGGTGGGCGTGAGTTCAAGGGTGTCGGCTCGGTCGGGTGATCTTCGGGTCGGCCGCGTATGGGAGGGGGCCTCCTGCACAGCTCGTGGGTGTCGAATCCATATAGAGCAACAGGAGGCCCCTGGTGCTGCAGGCGAGTTGGAGCAGGCCCAGGTGGAGGTCGGCGCGTATCTCGTAGCGGATCCGCAGTCGCTGGAACTGGTGAGCCAGGCGAAGGTCCGCTTGACCACCCAGCGGGTCTTGCCGAGGCCGGAGCCGTGTGCGACGCGGCGACGGGTGAACTTCGGGGTGATACTGCGGCGGCGGAGGATGCGCCGGTACTTGTCGTAGTCGTAGTCGTAGCCGCGGTCGGCGAAGAGTCTGCGGGGGCGTCGGCGGGGCCTGCCGCGCAGGCCGCGGACGGGCGGGATCGCGTCCAGGAGCGGCAGGAGCTGGGTGACGTCGTGGCGGTTGCCGCCGCTCAGCATGATAGCGAGCGGGGTGCCGTGCCGGTCGACGATCAGGTGATGCTCTACCCGGCCTGCCCCGATCGACCGGCGAAGGGCCAACGTGAGCCCCCTTTCAATGCCCTGACGTGAGAACCGTCAATCGCGGCGTCGTCCATGTCCAGCAGGCCGGCCTCTCGCAGCTCGGCCAGCAGTACCTCATGCAAACGGGGCCAGACACCGACCTCAGTCCAGTCCCGGAGCCGGCGCCAGGCGGTCACCCCTGAACAACCGACGACCCGGATGGGCACATCGCGCCAGGCCACTCCTTTGCGCAGCACATAGACGATGCCGGCCAGTGCGATGCGGTCCGATACCGGTAGTCGTCCGGGGTGACGATGGCGTCGGGCAGGCCGGGCTGGCAGAAGCGGAGCTATGCGCTCCCAGAAATCGTCGGGACCAAGGTCGGCAGACGCATCGGAGATTCTGCCCGACACATTGTCAAATATTGCCCGAGGCGCTGGTGTCGATCCGGCCGAGGGCAGCGGTCGGCCGGGTTCAGCGCCAGCCACCATGGCGGGGCTCCAGGTGCTCGCGGAACAGGGGGTCGAATGCCTGCCCGTCCTCGTCGGTCACGACGTAGTCCGGTTCGGTCTTCGAGGCGGCTGCTTGCAACCGGATGACGAGGTCAGTGACAGGCAGGATGCGCAGCGACAGGGCTGCGGCCACCTGGGCAGCTTCGTTGTCGATGTCCGGGTTGTACTTGTCACGGGTCCGTTCAAGATGCTGAGCGGAGATCTGCATGACCTCCACATCGCCACCGCCCGAGAACGAGAGGCAGTCGTGCCACTCCAGCCCGATGATGATCTCCAACGCGTCCGCCAGGTCATCGGCGAGCAGCCCGCCTTCCCCTTCGGAACTCGCGAACACCACCGGCCGGCGACCGTTCTGCTCAGTACACAGGAAGTACGCCCCACCGGCGGACTCCCCGGCGATCACCTCCAGGGGCGCACCCGAGGCAAGCCTCAAACCCTGGCCATAGTGCTTCCGCTGGATATCGAAGCCGAACGATGACCGCAGCAGTAGATCGATCTCCGGGGTGTTCTGGATCAGGTCGAGCAGACGATCACTTGAGATCACGGCATGGACGATAGCGAGTGACGCTGACACGTCAGCGCCAGGGCGAACAGCATGCCCGTGTCCGGCGGTGGCGCGCCCCCGTGAATGGCGGACTCCACATCCCCTACGGATGTCAGACCACACCTGCACCTGAGCCATCACAAGTCATTCTGAAACGATCAGTAAAGCCAGTACCGGCGGCTGAGCAGGCAGCACCAGAGCCTGAGTCTGCAGCGGGCCAAGCCGCAAAAACGCGCCGACCAGGTTCGCCACGCCGTTGTTGGGCTGCGACAGAGCCCGCAGTCCCGGTCGATGAGGCTGCGCACCTGGCCCCCTGCAACCGGTTCTCCGGGCTACGGCGTGCAGCGGCTCGGCTCCAGGTCACTTCGCCGGTGTCTAGGTCAGGACGCCAGGAGGCCGGTGTGCGCGCGGCGACCAACCGGTCCAGCAACTCGGCTGTCTGCTGGGGGGAGTGGCCGCACAGTCGGCTGAGCACATCCATCTCCACGGTGTGCGCGGGGCCGGGGGACAGGTGTGCTGCGAGGGTGAGCGTGACCAGCCGCATCGCAGGGGACGTGTCGCGGCGAAGGCTCAGCGGGTAGGGGCTGAGCGCCCAGTCGCCGGCGCGGCGGCGCGCGACGCGGCTGGGGGCCTGGTCCTGAACCGCGGGGTCGAGTACCTGCACCTCAACGGGCGCCGACCGCAGGTCCGGCGGTCGCAGCCAGTTCTCCTGGACGAGTTCGTCCCACACTTGCGGTTTGAGGGCAGGGCCCTCGCCTCGGCGGCGAGGGCTCCGGTGGTGGCGGACTACTCGGGGCACTCCGCGGGCTGGCCGGGGACGTCGACGTGCTTGACGTTCTTCGGCTGCTCGCCGGGGCGCGGCGGGTCGTAGGTGATGGTGCGGCCGCAGCGGCACACGGTAGTGATCACGATGATGCCCTTCCTGATGGAAGACAGTTGTCACCCGTTAGGGCAGCACACCCGGACCGGACAGGACGGCTCTACAACCTTGCTTGGAGTGTCGCGTCCATCGTGCCGTCAGGGGTGGTTCAGCACCGCGCCCACGAGCCATACGAGCGCCAAGATCAGAACAATGCCGATCGGCCCCGGGCCTCGGTCTCCGCGCCTGTCGCTGCCGCCCCCCCCATGTAGGACACGGTCTTAACGCACCGCTTCGCCACTCGGACCACGGGCGCTCTTCGATGGTGCTGTCTGAGCCGTGGTGCCGTTCGTAGCGTAGAAGCGTCGTCTGTGTCCGGGCTGTCTCGTCGCGTTGCTCGGCACGACAGATACCCGGAGCTCGGCACCGTCGGGGGCGGCGGCGGGCGCACCCGACCGATCTGTTCGGCGGGGGTCGGTGCGGGAGTGAACAGCGGCACCAGGACAGTGCTGCCCTCAACCAGGTGAGTACGGTGCCGCGCAGAGCCGTGAGCGCGGGGGCCTCATAGGGGAGCAGGGTGAGGTGGGCCCGGCGAGAAAGATCACCCGGTAGCAGCGGAGCAGGTTTAAGCCTCCATACGCTGATGTAACACAGTGAAACGCCATAGCCAGCGCGTGCAACGAAACCCTCCCTGCCCGGGTCGGGACGTCCGCGCGGTTCGAAGAATCAGCGGCTGGTCACCCCCCTGACGTGGGACGCGTCGCCACCGGCCAGGCATACAGTCGCCCTACCCACCACCAGGTGGGAACCAAACCACAGCGCGTTGGATAGACCACAAGCTCAGCAGCCCCGGCCGGTGTCGGTCCCGGCAGGGGCTGTCGATGGGCGTGGCCGCGAAGGGGCAGCACCCGTGTCCGTGCTGGGCCGGCTTAGTTGGCGCGGAGAGTCCTGACCCCGCCGGCCTCGAAGTCGTAGATGTTCCGGTTGATCCGCAGGCCGTCGATGGCACCGGCCCACAAGTTGTCGCGGCCCTTGCCCACGGCGGCGGTGTAGATGGTCGGTGTTTGGCCGCCGTCGTTGAGGGCGGTCTTCAGCTGGGTGAAGGTGCAAGGGGTGCTCTGGTTGCAGCCGGTCGCGGTGCCCGCCGCACCCGTGAGGAACCACGTGCCGGTGGTGGTGGCGTCCAGGTAGGGACTCCAGCGGTCGGTCACCGGGGAGGCCGGCGGCAGCCACACCATCGAGGAGTAGGTGGCGGCGGGGGCCGCGGTGAGGTGCGGGTTGATCTCGAACCGGATGTTGGGCATGTTCCCGGGACCGCCGTGAGATGTGTTCTCCGCGGTCTGGAAGACGTGAAACCCGATCTTGGTCAGCCCCAGTACCGGGTTGCCGTAGAAGTCGACCTCGTTGCCGAAATCGACCTTCTCACTGGGCGGCGTGAGCGAGGTGGAGTTGTCCGCCACCTCGATGCCGAGGCTGCCCGTTCCGTACGGCGGCCTGGCCGAGGGGCCCGTGACACCGAAGGAACCGAACGGGCCGTTCCTCAGGGCTGCGACGGGCGAGCCGATCGTGTTGCGGGTGATCACGCCCCAGTGATCCGAGCCGCCCTGGGCTGTACCGGTGGCGGACCACGCCGATCCCGGCACGGCCGAGACAGCGATCGCGGCCAGCGTCGTGGCACCCAGCGCCATCTTCCGCTTCACGCCAGACAGAGGCTTCACGTCTTGCTCCTTCATCGGGGGTGGTCGAAGCGCAGGACAGGCACCGGAGCCGGGCCCTGCGTACCGCACGCCACGTAAACACTCCCCGTAGTGGCACGTGCCGCGACCCGCTTGGCATATGCCTTTGGTTAATCCTTACGGTGTAACGAGAAGGCAGGGTCCCGACATCGACTCCACGGCGTGTCCGCGCACAGCCCTGACCATGACGTGCTTGCGTGGGACGGGTCGAGTGGCGCGGCGCCGGCGTCGACGTCTGGGCGTAGCCGCCCCGGTCGGACTCTGCAACACCCGGGTGAGGAAGGTGAGTTCGGGGACGGGTTCGACCTCCAGGCGGGCCAGGGCGTCGGTGCGCCATTCGCGGAAGCTCCCTGCGCCTCCCGGACGGCCGGTCCGGGAGGCGCGGCGAGACGCCCTGCGGGTCTCCTGGCCCCTGGCTGCCCGCGTACGTGGCGCCGCCCTGTCCCTGCCCCGGCCCGGGCTGACGGGGTGGCCCTGCGGGGGTCGGGTCAGGCTTCGTACAGGCCGACGCCCTCGCCCACTGCCGCGCGCAGCAGGACGCCGGCCAGCTCCACCGGGGTGGACAGCATCGGGTAGTGGCCCGTGTCCAGTTCGAAGTAGGTGACGTCGGGGTCGGCGAGCTTGGCGAAACGGGGCAGGCCCGTGCCGTGCAGCTGGCGCGCGAACTCCACGCTGAGGCCGTTCGAGCGGCAGAACACCCCCGTGGTCGGGAGCTTCAGCCAGGCGCCCGTCAGCTCGACGGGATCCGTGACGGTCCGGACCGGTTGCGGGGTGGCCAGACGGTGATAGCGCTCCAGCTCCGCCGGCGGGACGGCGTGCACGGCCGGGATCTCCTCGGGCACCGGGATCACCCCGTCGACGGCCTGCTCCACCAGGCCGAGCTGCGGCATCTGCGCCACCAGCGACTCGCCGGGCTCGGGGAAGCCGGTGTCGAGGAACACCACCCGGGCGACCTGTCCGGGCCGCCGGTCGGCCGCCCCGAGCGCGGGGAAGATGCCATAGCTGTGCGCCACCAGGACCGTCCCCGGCCCCTCCGCGTCCAGCAGCGTCGTCACGGCGTCGGTGTGCTCGCCGAGCCCGATGCCGGCCGGGTCCTCCTCGGCCGCCCGCTCGGCCGTGCCGGGCAGGGTGACCGGCAGCGCCCGGTGTCCTCGCGCGGTCAGCTCGGCGGCCACCGCCTCCCAGGCCCAGCCGCCCATGAAAAGTCCCGGTACCAGCAGAAACGTCGTCATGACTGACCTCTTTCGCAATGTCGCCCGTACGGTCGGTCAGGACGGTAGGTTCTCCCCCTGGGGGAGATTCCAGTCGCCTCGGGTGCCGTGGAGGCCGGACGTGCTCAGGAGGGCGGCAGGGGCTGCTCCGTCCAGACGGTCTTGCCGGCGTGCGTGTACCGGGTGCCCCAACGCTCCGTGAGCTGCGCGACCAGGAAGAGCCCGCGCCCGCCCTCGTCCGTGCTGAGCGCCCTGCGCAGGTGCGGAGAGGTGTGGCTGGTGTCGGACACCTCGCAGATCAGGGACTGGGTACGGATCAGGCGCAGGGTGACCGGGCCGTCCCCGTAGCGGTAGGCGTTGGTGACGAGCTCGCTGGCGACCAGTTCGGTGGTGAAGGCCATCTCCGACAGCCCCCACTCGGCGAGTTTCGCCGTGGTCAGCTCCCTCGCGCGGGATGCGGCGGTCGCTTCCAGGGGCAGCTGCCAGCCGGCCACGTTCTCCGGCGGCAGGACGCGGGTGCGGGCCATGAGCAGGGCGATGTCGTCGGTGGGGCGGCGGTCCGTGGGCACCAGGGAGTCGATCACGCCGTCGCAGATGCCCTCCAACGGAGCTGCGGTCCGGGCGAGACCCTCCTGAAGATCCTCCAGCGAGGCGTCGATGTCGCCGTCGCGCGCTTCCAGGAGGCCGTTGGTGTAGAGCGTGAGCAGGCTGCCCTCGGGCAGGTCGAGGCTGTACGTCTCGAACGGCAGTCCGCCCAGGCCGAGCGGCGGACCGGCGGGCAGGTCGAGCACGCTGACCTCGCCGTCCGGAGTGGACACCAGCGGCGCCGGGTGGCCGGCACGGGCCAGGGCGCAGTTCCGCGAGACCGGCCTACGGACCTCCGCCCTGACGGGGCGCGCGCGCTCAGTGGCGCTGATGCGCAGCTCCGTCATACGACGACGGGCCGCCGGGGCGGAACTCCACCCGGCGGCCCGTTGGCGTCTCCAGACCGGCTACCGGCCGCCGATCGACCGGATGACTGTCGCCGCGTCCCGGTCGCCGTGCAGGGACACGTCCGTCGCGAGGATGGCCAGCTTCCCGGCCATGCCCATCAGCATGCTCGGCAGGATGCACTCCGGATCTGAGCCCGCCGCGGCGATCCGGGCGAAGGACCGCTCCAGCTCGCTGGAGAACTCCGCCTCCAGGGCGGCGCCTTGCTCCTGGGGAGTCCGCGCCTCGGGGATGGTGAGGTGCTCCATGCTGCGGTCGGCCATGAGGCAGGCCAGGCGGACACACTCCTCATCGAGGACGGCCATGTCGACGTACACGCGGGACTCCTTCACCGGTAGGTCAGGACTCCTGCATACCGGACGACACCGACAGCGAGCCGCGAAGAGACCCCAGGGAAGAAGGCCTTCGACGCCATGGTGCCGCCGAAGGGCCGTGGCCGGACCGCACCAAGCAGCAGCCCGTGACATCCGCCGCCTGCTCGCCGGCGCACGGCAGGGCATCCGCTACGGCGGTCACCGACATTCAAAAGGTCCTCCTCGACATCCGGATGTCTATTTCGAAGAGCGCCACCCTTCGCCACCCCGAAACCGAGAGAGCGCCACCTTCGCCAGCCCGTGATCGACAGTTTTGTCCGTGTCAAACGGCGGCAAGTTGAGGCCGTCTCGTGGATGGTGAGATTCAAGTCGCGGCTACGCGCGACTCGTACCGGGCGTCTACCGGCACCCGATGCTTCTCCTGCGGGTCGGCGATGACCTCGCTGAGGCGGCCCCGTTCGGCGGGTGACAGTCAGCCGTCGAGTAGTCCGAGCGCGGAGTCCGGCCGGCAGTCGGGACAGCCGGTGACGCCGTCCAATCGCGTCGTCGGTCAACTGTCACCCCGGTCGCTCCTCACGCGTACGGGTCAGACCCTGCGTGGCCAGCGACTCTATGAGCGCTGTGCCGTTTCGTGTCTGATGTCGTTGAGGGTGAAGAGCGTCAGCGGATCGCTCCGCTGAGGTGGCACCGGCCCGGGTTGGCCGGTGTCTTCCCGTTTCATCGCCTCCCGCCGCCCGGCCCGTGGTACGGGGGCTCCGCGGGCGTTTTGTGTCTCCCCTTTACCAGGGGCGACAGGTCGGTCGGCAGGAACGGCGTGGGCCGCGATGTTGCGTGCGGCGTTGAGGTCCCGGTCGATTGTGAGGGTGCAGTTGGTGCAGTGGAACGTTCTGTCCGCAAGCGTGAGGCGTGGGTTTTGCCACCCGCAGGCGGAGCAGATCTTGCTGGAGGGCCACCAGCGGTTCAGGACCGCGAGGGTGGAGCCGTACCAGCAGGTCTTGTAGGTGAGCTGGCGGCGCAGTTCGCCGGGCGCGACGTCGAGGATGGCCCGGTTGAGGCCGGCTTTCTGACGGACGCGTCGGCCGGGCTTGTCGCGGGTGCCGCGGGCGGTGCGGGTCATCCCGGCGACGTTGAGGTCCTCGATGGCGATTTCGGCGAAGCGGGTGGCGAGCTGCTTGGTCAGCGTGTGCAGGACGGTGTTGCGCCGCACGGCGACCTCATGGTGGATGCGTGCCACACGGCGCCGGGCCTTATCCCGCCGTGCTGAGCCCTTCTGGGTGCGGGCGAGCGCGCGCTGTGCCTTGGTGAGTCGTTGTTCGGCCTTGCGGACGTGGCGTGGGTTGGGGAGGAACGCCGTGGCCGCATCGTCGGGTTCGAGGGGCTGGGAGAGTACGGCCAGGTGCTTCACGCCGAGGTCAACGCCGACGCGGCCGTGCTGCCGCTGACGGCGGGTGGGCTGCTCGGGCAGCTCGGTGGTGACCTTGCACAGGACGGAGGCGTACCAGCGGTGCCCGGTTCGGGAGACGGTCACCGACTGCACCACGGCCTCACCGCGTCTGATCAGGCGGCCCATGCGCTTCGCGGACTCGTGCAGCCGGACAGAGCCGATCCGCGGGAGCAACAGCCGTCGGTAGCTTTCCAGCCGGATCGACGGTCGCTTCACGTCGTGGTGGAGCCGGAATGCTTCCCGCGCGCGGCCCTTCTTCTTGAACCGTGGGTAGCCCACCCGGCGGCCGGCCCGGGCCCCGCGCAGGGAGTCCAGCCAGTTCTTCCAGGCCCGGTCGGCATCGATGAACGCGGACTGAAACGCGTAGGTGTTGACCTCGTGCCACCACGGGCACGGACGCTCGGGCCCGTACGCGCCTTCCGGCAGGCCACCGATGCGGGAGTCGCCCTTGATCTGGTTCAGGTGCTTCTGGATCTGCGGCTTCGACCACGCCGCAACCCGCACCTTCTTACGGGCTTCCGCCTCCGGGATCCCTTGGTCCACAAGCGTCTGGACCTCGCGCTGCCACTGCTGGTGCGCGGCCACCTTCATCCCGAGCGCGTGGTTGAACGCCCACCGCGCCGCACCCGCATGCCGGGTCAACGCCTCCACCTGCACGGGGGTGGGGTCCAACGCGAACTGGAACGCCCGGAGGATTTCCTGCCGCACTCGCCCACCCCCTAACTCACCTGGACTGCATCTGGGTTGGATCGTAGAGGGCACCACCGACAATGCGACCGACCTACGATTTCACGCCGTGCGCTGCGCTACCGGAGGCTGCACGGTTACTGATTCGCAGTCGGCCCTCTGAGCTCGTTCGGCTCAGGCCCGGCGCAGCGCGGCGGCGTGGGAGGCGTGGGCCTGGCGGCGGCGCGCGGTGCGGGCCTGCTCGATCGGGGCCGGCGCATCGTCCGGAACGGTGCCGGGCTCGGGGAACGCACAGCGGGACAGCTCCCGCATCGCAGCAGTCTGCCGCTCCACCGCCTCCGCGATGTGCGGATCCACCCGCGACGGCGGCGCCCCCTCCTGGCGCCCGGCGAGCGCGCGGCGGTAGCCGTCCGAGGCGGTCTCCCGGGTACTCGGCGGCCCCGGCGGGCGCGACCGCGGTCAACGACGCACCCCCGGCCGGCACAACAGCAGCCGGACCCGTATCAGCCCCACCCGCCGAAACCCCCAGAACCGACATACGGCGCAGCCCACCCGACCCCGCCGGCCCCTCACCTAGGAACAGCGAAAGCCAAGAGAGCCGGCAACCAACCTGCTAGCCGCCGGCCGCTCGTTGGTTCGGTCCTGGGCGGCGGGGATCTGACGAATCCCGAGCGGTCCTTACCGGAGCTGCCCCGGCCACCCCCGGGGGTGGCCGGGGCAGCGGTTAAACGACCACCGCGCCCTGGCCCACGAGATCCTGACCCGGATCCGGATCCGATGTCCCGTAGTGTGACCTGCCGGAACACTACGACTCGCGGAAGACCGCCGATGAGCGGCATCGCCGCCGGCCAGCTGACGGAACCCGGGACCCGACCCCGCAACCAGTCCAAGCCAAGACCCAGGCCGACCTGGCAGGGCAGAACAACTGGCCGATGGTGAACAGCGACTCAACCTCCCCGACCGGATCCAGGCCCCCGCCCCCCGAACCAGCGGCCCCGAAGTCGACCCCACCACAGCGGCCCGCGCCGACAACTGGACAGGACGACGGCCGCTCCACGAGCGCACACGGCGGGGCACTCTGTCCTCAGGGCCGAACCCGGAAACGGACACAACCATCCCCGACGGCCGGCCAACCGCATTCACGGCGAGCGGCCGGACAACAGGGCCACATGGGCACGCGCTCTTTTGTTCGCGCCGGTTTCCGATCACCTGCGCCTGCGGCACCGCAGAAACGGCATGATGATCCGGCCGACCAAGCAATCGGGGGGATCATGATCACTCGCGCCGCCAACGCAGCACTCGCAGTCGCCGCGCTCTCGCTCACCGCCTGCTCCAGCCCCGGTCACCCCGCGGGCGAGGGCTCGGATGCCGACAAGCTGACCAAGACCGTGCAGGCGTACAACGATGCGTACTTCGCCGGGGACGCCGAGACGGCCTACGCGGTCCTGTCGAAGCGCTGCCATGAGGAAATGGCCCCGGACTTGTACGCGGCGATCATGCAGCACGTGCACGAGGAGTACGGCTCCGGCCATCCGGCGCAGAACGTGAAACCGCGGATAGGCGGTGACCTGGCCCAGGTCACCTACACCGTGCAAGGTCTGCCCCAGCTGGACCAGCACAGTCAGCCATGGGCACGCGAAGACGGCGCCTGGAAGTACGACGCCTGCTGACGCGCGCCACACGCAGATCCACCACCGTGGCCGGTACTGGGGCTGCGGGATACGACCTGGACGGGGTCCAGGCAACCGACACCCGTCTCGACCATCCGGCCAGCGTGGCCGTGGACGCCTCCGGCAACTTCTACATCGCCGAGGGAGTGGGTCGGTGACTACGAAATAGTGGGCGCTGACCCAACCCTGGCGGCGGCGCTGTGCCCGGGTCGCCTCGATCGAGGCTGGCGCATCGTCTGCGACGACGTCCGGCTCGGGGAACGTGCGGCGGCTCAGTTCCCGCATGACGGCGCTCTGCCGCTCCACCGCTTCGGTGATGGCCGGGTCCACCCGGGACGGCCGGACGGCCTGGCGGTGCGCCTAGACGGCACGGCGGTAGCCGTCCGGCGAGCTCCGTCGCTACACCGGCGCGGCGGGCACGGCCGGCACAGTCGGGTCGGCGGCCGCCGTGGCGGGGCCGGCCTTCACGGGTGCGGGCGCTAGGTGTATTGATCACGAGCGTTGTTAACGCAGGCAGGGCTTGATCATGGCGAAGGCCCCCCGTGTGTGGTGGAGGTGTCGAATCTTCACCGCACGGAGGCCTTCGTGTCCCACCGTAATGCCCGGCTGACCGTTCACGGCAGGCGACTGCTCGTCGAACGTGTCCGCTCCGGCCGTCCCGTCGCGCATGTCGCCGCCGAGATGGGCATCTCCCGTCCCACAGCCCACAAGTGGATCCGGCGCTGGCACTCAGAGG
Organism: Streptomyces sp. SID1328; assembly: GCF_009865595.1. Classification (NCBI taxonomy): domain Bacteria; kingdom Bacillati; phylum Actinomycetota; class Actinomycetes; order Kitasatosporales; family Streptomycetaceae; genus Streptomyces; species Streptomyces sp. SID1328. Next base: position 34,223 of record NZ_WWKH01000489.1, read on the forward strand.
GCGAGAGCGGACTCCTCGACCGCTCCAGCCGTCCCCGCACGACACCGCACCGGACCGCAGCCGCCACCGAGGCGCAGGTCTGCAGGCTGCGACAAGAGCGCAAGCTGGGCCCGGCACGCATCGGGCCGGTCCTGGGCCTGCCCGCCTCCACCGTGCACCGCATCTTGGTCCGGCACGGCCTGAACCGCCTCGCCTTCCTGGACCGCCCCACCGGGCAGGTCATCCGCCGCTACGAACGCGCCCTTCCCGGCGAGCTGGTCCACGTCGACGTCAAGAAGCTCGGCCGCATCCCCGACGGCGGCGGCCACAAGGTGCTGGGCCGGCAGGCCGGCCGGGCCCGGCGCAGCAGCGTGGGCTTCGACTACATCCATTCCGCCGTCGACGATCACTCCCGCCTGGCCTACAGCGAGGTTCACGCGGACGAGAAGGCCCTCACCTGCGCCGACTTCCTACGGCGGGCCGCAGCCTTCTTCGCCGAGCACGGCATCACCCGCATCGAGCGGGTCCTGACCGACAACGCCTGGCCCTACCGCAAGAGCTTCGCCTGGCAACAGGCTCTGGCCGACCTCGGCGCGGCCGGCAAACTCACCCGCATCTACCGGCCGCAGACTAACGGCAAGGTCGAACGCTTCAACCGCACCCTGCTCGACGAATGGGCCTACCAGCGGCCCTACACCACCAACACCGAACGCACCGAAGCTCTGACAGACTTCCTCCACACCTACAACCACCACCGCTGCCACACCGCACTCGGCGGCCACCCACCCATCAACCGTGTGAACAACCCTGCGGGTCAATACACCTAGGGCCTGTCCTGCGGATCATGCCGGAGACGCGAGGGCCGGCATGCCTGTCTGCGGTGTTGTCGTCGGTTGTCGACGCTCCGCGTCGACGCCCTCCTTCGCCGTGCAGCCAGACGCGCCGGCCCTCGCTCACCTGGGCTCCAGGGCACCGCCGGTTTCCTCCGACTTGATCCGCCGGACAGGCCCTGGTCGGCGGTCTCGCCTGTGGGGAAGGGCCCAGCCGCGGTCGGCGCGGGTCGGTGGCGCCTCCGCGCTGGAATTCCGGCCAGGACGTCCGGCCGCCGACGCTGCACCGGTGGACGTAGCTGACGGCCCGGTGCCACGCCGGCGCGTCTGGCCCCCCCAGTCGGCGTTATCCCGGAGCCGTCCGCATCAAGCAACCCCGATGAGAAACTCGCCGGCCTGCGCCGCCTGACCGAGCAAGCCACACCCGGCCAGTGTGACTACGCCCGCCGTCCCAGCCGCACGGAACTCGCGTAACGGCGCTGCTCGCTCTCCCCCCTGGACGAGGCGTTCGTCAGGATACGCACCGGAGCCTCGGACGACGGCGCCGGCGAGGACGCTCGACTCGGCCTGGAGGCAGGCGTTCTGCCGCTGCGCGTCACGGGGGACGACCTGGAGCCGGACCCGCTGCTGCCCGCAGGCATCGAGGCCCCACCCTTCTGGCGGAGCGGGTCGGTACCCCGGCCGGCTGAACGCCACGCCGACCCGGCGCGACCGGCGCACGCACACACACTCCATGACGGAACGGGACGAAGCACCTCGTCCAATTCGAGAAGAGGCATGCCCGGCAAGCGGGCCCTCGAGCTGTGCGCGCACGCGACACGGAGACCATCGAAGCCCTCGCCGACCCTCGCCAGAGCCATCGCCGGGGTCGTCCGACGACGCGGTCCACCGCTGGCGCCCTGTCGGGCAGGGGCAGCAGCTCGTTGCCGCATTTGTTTCGACCCTTGCTCATCTCGCGATCGATGTGCGATCTTAGTCTCATTCCAGCCATGGAAACGTTTCCGTGAGAGGTGGGGTGGATGGCCACGATCAAGGATGTCGCGGCACGAGCCGGCGTCGCCCTGGGTACCGCCTCCCGTGTGCTCAGCGGCAGCAGTCAGACTTCGGCCGACTCCCGTGCCCGTGTGCTCGCTGCCGCCGCCGAGCTGGGATACATCGCCAACGGCCCCGCACGTTCGCTGCGGCGTGCCCGTACGGACGTGCTGGGGTTGCTCGTCTCGGACATCCGTAACCCGTTCTTCTCCGAACTGGCTCACGCCGCAGAGCAGGAGGCGCGCCGCCACGGATACACCGTGCTGCTGGCCAACGCGAACGAGGACGCCGAGCAGGCCGACGCATACCTTCGGACCTTCGCCGCTCAGCGCATCGACGGCCTGCTGTTCTCACCGCAGAGCGCCGTCTCGCCGCAGGTTGCCGCCACGCTCGCGTCCGGACTGCCGGTTGTGTTCCTCAACCGCACGATCGAGGGCGTCGACGCCCCGCTGTACGGCACGGACAACGCTCAGGGCGTGCAGCAGGTGCTTGCCTGGCTGCAGCGCCGGGGCCACCGCGACGTCGCCTTCATCGGAGGCCCGGACTCGATCTCCACCGGCGCCGAGCGCCGCGCCGCCTACCTCGCCGGACGCCAGGCACACGGCATCAGCACCGACGACAGGCTGCTCGACGCCGGTGACTTCCTGGCCGGCGGAGCGGCCGAGGCCATGTCCCGCATCCTCGACCGTGGCGTCACGTTCACGGCCGTGTTCGGTGCGAACGGTCTGACCACCCTGGGAGCCGTGCGCGCCCTGCGTGAGCGGCTCGGCGCAGAGCAGGCCGCCCGTATCGAAGTCGTCTCCTTCGACGACCTCGACTGGTTCGAGTTCGCCTCTCCGCCCATCAGCGCGGTCCGCAACGACGCGTCGTCGATCGGCCGGCTCGGTGTACGCGGGCTCGTCGATCTCATCGCCGGCCGCGCCGCACTCGGACAGCGTGTCCCCACCACCTTCGCCGACCGGTCCGCGCAGGACGTCCGATGAGCATGGGGATCGCCCTCGGCGCCGCCCCCAGCGAGGACGCCGGCTTCCTCAGCCATCCGCGTCGTCAAGGCGTAACTGTACAGTCCACCTCGAGGCCGACGCCGTCAACGGTGATGCCCTCCTGGACGCCTTCCTCGCCCGCGATCCCGGCGGCTTCACAGCCACAGCCGCCAGGTGGAGAGCACCCCTCGGGGCCCGGCGCCGAGCGTGCAATGCCCGGCAAGGCCGCCGCCTGCGCTTACGCGATCGCGCAGCGTGCGACCGACACCCGCACCACGCACTCACCGTCGCTGTCAGACCAGACCCACCACCACAACCTCCGTCCCCAGTCCGACGGCACGCAGTGCGCCCGTCCTGAAAGGAACCACCGATGAAGGTCGCCCTCGGCGCGGACCACGCCGGATATCCGCTCAAAGATACCGTCCGCCAGGCCATTGAGGCTCTCGGTCACAACGTGATCGATTGCGGCACCCACAGCTGCGACCCTGTCGACTTCCCGGACATCACCCGCAGCACCTGCGAGGTGGTGCTCTCTGGCTCCGCCGATCGGGCGGTGCTCGTATGCGGCACCGGCCAGGGCGCCGTCATGGCCGCCAACAAACTGCCCGGCGTCCGTTGCGGCCTCGCCCACGAGCCCTACTCCGCCCACCAAGCAGTCGAGCACGACGACGCCAACGCCATCGCCATCGGGGCCTGGCTGGTCCCGCACGCACTCGTGCCCGACATCGTCCGTGAGTTCCTCGGTGCCGTCTTCGACGACGACGAAGAAACCCGCCGCCGGGTCGCCAAGCTCAACGCGCTCGACGCCCTGACCTCGGCCTCCTGACAACCCGCCCACACCCCCCTTGGGCGGGTGAGCTCTCTCTTCCTGTGACACCGAAGTGCCCCGCCCGCGAACGACTGCGCCGGGCGCCTGTTCGTCATGCCCGGAAGCACCCAGTCAAAGGATCCGGCCTCCCCCCCCCGTGCGGCCCCATCCTCCTCATCGCGCAGACGCCGGCTTCTCTCCGGCGACCCACCAAGGAGATCCCCCATGTCCACCAGCGCCCCCGCCGGACGGCGAAGCGTGCTCGGCTCCAAGGACCGCGTCAAGACAGCAGTCGCCGCGGGCCTCGGCACCAGCGTCGAGAACTACGACTTCATCGCATACGGCACCGCCTCCGCGCTCTACTTCGGAGCGGTCTTCTTCCCCGAGAGCGACCGGTTCGTCGGCACCCTGCTCTCCTTCGCCACCCTCGCCGTCGGTTTCGTCATGCGACCGCTCGGAGGAGCCATCGGCGGCTACTTCGCCGACAAGGTCGGCCGCAAACCCGTCCTCGTCACGGCGATGCTCGTCATGGGTGCCGCCACCTTCCTCATCGGCGCGCTGCCGACCTACGAACAGGTCGGCGTGTTCGCACCGATCCTGCTCGTGGCCCTCCGCATGCTTCAGGGCCTGGCATTCGGTGCCGAATGGGGCGGTGCGATCACCATGGCCTACGAGCACGCGCCGTGGCACCGCCGCGGCATGTTCGCCGCGATCCCCCAGTCCGGCAACCCTCTGGGCATTGCCCTGGCCAGCGGCGTGTTCGCGTGGAGTGACACCCTCGACGGCAACTGGCAGTGGCGGACGCCCTTCCTGCTCAGCGCCGTCCTTGTGATCGTCGCGCTGATCGTGCGTTCCCGTCTCACGGAATCCCCCGAATTCCAGGAGGCCCAGGCAAGCGGCAAGACCGAGAAGAACCCGCTCCTCGCGACCCTGGCCGGCGATTGGCGCGGCATCCTGCGTGTCATCGCCTTGCGCGTCGTGGAATCCTTCGCCTACTACTCGACCGCGACCTACCTGCTCAACTACATCACCGAACGCCACCCCGACCTCAGGCCCGTGGCCCTCAGTGCGATCATCGCCGCCAGCGTCCTGGCCATAGCAGTCACCTTCCTCGCCGGCGCACTCACCGACCGCATCGGACGCCGCCCCATCTACATCACGTCCTGTACGGCGGCGATCTTCTTCGCCTTCCCGATGTATCTGCTCACCAACTCCGCCCGACCCGCCCTGGTGGTGACGGTGTTCATCGTCGGCATAGGCCTCATCCACGCATCGCTCACAGGAACCCAGGGCTCTCTGCTCACCGAACAGTTCCGCACCGCCACTCGTACCTCGGGCGCCTCGCTCGGCTACCAAGTCGCCGCGGCCATCGGCGGCTTCGCACCACTGCTCGCCGCCGCTCTGGTAGGCGCCTTCGGGTGGCCGGGCGCGGCGCTGCTCTACCTCGGCGCGGCCCTGATCGGTCTCGTCGGCATCCTCGCGACCAAGGAGACCTGGGGCCGCCAGGAGCGGGAGCGCGTGCTCCGCCTCGTTGCAGAAGAAGGCCACGCTCAGATCGCGGCCGGCACTCCGGTGAATGCGGTCCTGCCGCCCTCGCCTGGCTCTCGGTGAACTCGTCGCGGCGACGGTGTTCGCGCGGATGGGGGCGGCCTGAGTTGATCCGCACCCGTGTGGAGCAGGCGACCGCCATCACGTAGCCGACGCCGCGCGCTTCCAGGGCGGCACGAAGCCGAGGGTCCTGCCCGTAGGCTTCGTCGCCGGTCACCCATGGCAGTTCGACGGCGAGGCTCATGACAAAAGCAAGCTTCGCGGTGCGTACCCCCGCGCCGTAGGCCGCCTCGACGCGTGCGCCGATGCAGGCCGCCTCGCGCTCCTCGGCGCGGTGCACCCGGACCATCGGCAGAGCACCGAGGGCGCGTCCCAGGTCGGCGGCAATGGCGCCAACCGAGTCCTGCACCGACGGCCGACCAGGCTTGACCCCCACCGGCAACAACGGTACCGGCACTGCCCACTGAGCCTCTGTCAGATCCTTTCGCACCACGAAAGGCGATCATCGCACGAGCTTGATCCACTTCTGAAACAGACCCTAGTTCACCCAGGCCCCGGCGCTCCCTGTGGGCGTGCCGGGGCCTGGGTGGCGTTCGGCACCCGCTCCCACCCGCTCCCCGTCCGGTGTTGATGCACGGCTCCACGAGGCCGCCGACGCCCTCGCATTGCGCCTGGAGACCAGCTAGATGGATGCCAACGCATGGCGTGACCAGTGGGGCGGTCACGACCCCGGCGTTGCCGTCGTGACCGACCCCCACTTTCACCAGCCCGCTGCGGCCTCGGCCTGACAAATCTCACGCCGCTCCACCGAGCCAACCGTCGAAGACCAAGAGAGGACCCCGATAGGGCCGTTGCGTGACACGTGGGTTGCGGGTCTTGCCCCGCCTAAGGCCACCGTACGGACGTCAGCCGGACGCCGGGCACAGCACCGGCCGCCGCCAGCTCTCTCGCACGGGAAACCCCGCCATGGACACACCGAACACCCCTTCTGCCGCCCGGCGCAGGGTCCAGCCGCCTGCCCCGCGTCCCTGTGCCTCCTGCCCTTACAGAACCGATGTGCCATCGGGAATCTGGTCGGAGGAGGACTACACCAAACTGCCGCTGTACGACGAGCCGACCTGGGCGCAGCCCCCGAAGCTGTTCCTGTGCCACCAGCACGACCGCACCGACGACCACGTCCGCGTCTGCGGCGGCTGGGCTAGCTGCCACGACGGCGACCACCTCCTGGCGCTGCGCATCGCTTCCCTGGCCGGGGAGATCACTGCGGAGACGGCCGAGGCGATCCGGGACTACAGCTCCCCGATTCCGATCTTCGCCTCCGGCGCCCAAGCTGCCCTCCACGGCAGGCGGGAGATCCTCAACCCCGGCCCGGCAGCTCGCCGCACCGTGGAAAAGCTCCACCGAACGCGGGCCAACCTCACGTAGAGATCGGTAGCCCTCCCCGTTTGCGCATCGTGCTCTGCGCCCGGCGAGGGTGTGACGACCGGGTGCGGGAGCCAGAGGAGTGGCGATCATCCCAGCCCTTCTGGCCCCCCGCATGTGGGACCGCTCCCGGCCTCATGTCGCGCAAGTGTTTGAGGGCGTGGTCTAGGCGCGGGCCGGGCGCGATGAGTTCCGCCCGCAGCTGCTATCGCCAGGTGTCCGGGCTGCCTCCAGCCTGACTCGGGCCAGGAACAACTGCACGACCAGTCGCCTCCACCCACTGATCGGTCCCGTCGCGCTTCTACATTCCCAGCTCAGAATCCACGTCCCACTCGGCACTCTCGAAACAATCTGCGTCATATACAGCATTGCGGCGCTTATGGCCGCTAATGCCGTTCTGGCTCGGTCAGTTCAGCCGGAAGTTCCGCTTCCGGCGATCGAGAACCAGGAATCGAGGACGGCCATGATTGACGAGGCCGCGGTCGACATGGTCGACCTATTCGGAGGTCCGGGCGGCTGGGATCTGGCCGCACAGCGTCTCGGTCTCGCTGTGACGGGCATCGAGCTGGACCATTCCGCCTGCGAGACCCGCCGAGCCGCAGGCCTGGGAACTATCGAAGGAGACGGCCCGGCCGACTTCCCAAGAGCGACAGATCTGATCGGCTCACCGCCGTGCCAGACCTACCCCATCGGCGGTAAGGGCGCTGGGCGTAGAGCCCTCGACGCGGTGCTGCACTTCGCCTCGCAGCTTGCCGCGCGCAAGGACATTCGCTCCGGCCTGGCCACGCTGGACGACGAACGGACCGGCCTGGTGCTGGAGCCACTGCGCTGGGTCCTCGAAGCACTGGACGCCGGTCGCCCCTACCGAACGGTGATGCTGGAGCAGGTGCCCACCGTGCTTCCCGTTTGGGACGCGATGGCGCGGATCCTGCGAGCCGAGGGCTACACGGTGGTGACCGGTCGGCTGAACGCTGAAGAGCACGGTGTCCCGCAGACACGGACACGCGCCGTGCTGGTGGCCCGCCGACGGGACAAGGCCGCCCTGCCCGCCCCCACCCACCGCCGCTACAGTCGCAGTTCCGCACAGAACGGGGGGGACCTCACGCTGCTGCCCTGGGTGTCGATGGCACAGGCACTCGGCTGGGGAATGACCCACCGCCCCGCGCTCACTGTCGCGGTGGGCACGGGAGCAGGAGGCCCGGACCCCTCCTGCGTCGGCGGCTCAGGAAGCCGGGCGACGCTGTACGGCGAACGCGACGCTGGGCGCTGGATCGCGGACACGCGGCTGAAGCCCGCCGACTCGCTGCCTGCCTACCGCGGCGGCCGCAAGGACATGATCCGGGTCTCCGCCTCCGATGCCGCCACCCTCCAGACTTTCCCCCAGGACCACCCGTTTCAGGGCACCCGAACCAAGCAGTACGAGCAGATCGGCAACGCGATGCCGCCGCTCCTGGCAGAAGCGGTCATCCGCGGGGCGATGGCCCGGGAACTGGCAGCGCGTCCCAGCTCGCAAGCAGCCTGACCCGCGCAGAACCCCGCACGACCGACGGCCCGCCCCAGCACCACACGCAGGGGACGGGCCGCTCCGCGTTTCGCCTGCCTCCTCCCGCTTCCCACCACTGGGTTCCTCGGCGCGCTATGTCCCGAGCGCGATCACCGCGACTCCAGAGACGATCACCTCTGACCCCGACGTTCAGCACCACGTCTCCGGGCACAGGAGGGTGAGCATCAAGCCCGCTTGGTGCTCGGCGCCTCGTGGGGACGCCCTGACTGTGCCCCCGCTACGGTCCCCACCCGATTCGGGTTAAGCGCCATATGCCGCTCCCCTCATCTGTTCCACGGCGGCCCCGCACGCCGGCCGATGCCGCGGGTGTCGACGCATTTGCGGGCGTTGGCCCGAGGCCGGTCATTGTCCAGCCCGTCCAGCCAAGAGCGGGTGTGCCGACCAGCCACCCCTTCGCGCGGGCCTCCCTCATCTCCTGTTGAAAGGGAACACAATGACCGACCCCGCTTCCACCCCCGTGTCAGCACCGCGGGTGACTGTGCAGACTCTCGCCTCGGAGGCCAAGACCGTCGGCTCCACGCAACTCGTCGAGTTCCTCGACGCGACGGGCAGGAACGTCGCTGACGTCTACCGAGGCAACACCACATGGACGACAATCCTGCGGCGCGCCGACCTTCTTCCCTCTCCCACCACCCCAGTGCCGGGTGAGGCAGCGCTCCTGAAGCGCATGCACAGCTTCCTGCACATTGATGACACGGAACGCGCCGCCACTTACCGGCAGTTCACCGCCGACGATGCACCCGGCTACGAGGACCTGCCTGAGTGGGAGCAGACCCTGGCTCGGATGCTGTTCTTCAACCTGTGGGACAAGGGTGGCTTCACCACGTACGCCGAAGGTCTCGCGTCGCTGCGGACGCAGCACGCCGTGCGCGGCGAGCTCGGCCAGCTGCTCACGCACCTGATGCGTACCCCCCGGATGCGCGCTCCACGGCCGCTGACCGGGCCACACGCGCACATCCCGCTCAGCATCCATCACGCCTACAACCGGTCAGAGATCCTCGCTGCCATGGGTGTGGCCCGCCTCGGCGGTCAGCTTCCGGGCTTCTTCGCACAGGGGGTTCTGTGGGATCCGGCGAACCGAACCGACACCCTGCTGATCACGCTGAACAAGAGCGAGCGGGACTTCTCCCCGACCGTGCGTTACAAGGACTACGCGCTCAGCCGGACCCACTTTCACTGGGAGTCGCAGAACTCGATCGCGCCGACCTCGGCGACCGGACAGCGCTACCAGCAGCACGCGAAGCAAGGCAGCCACGTCTTGCTGTTCCTGCGGGACAGCAAGGACACCGCGTCCGGCAAGGCGATGCCATGGGTCCTGCTCGGTCCAGCCACCTACGAGCGACACACCGGTAGCAAGCCGATGGCGATCACCTGGCGTCTGCACAACCCCCTGCCCGAGCCGATCTGGTCGCGTCTGCCGTCGACCCTGCCTACAGCGTGACTCTCGGCCCCACCCCTGCCCCGGCACCGTTCTTCGCGGTGCCGGGGGCTCTGCGGCTGAGCAGGAGACCGGGGCGCTCGACGCGGCCGCGCTTTGGCACTTGACTCCTCGAAGCCGCCCGCGCACGACCACGCCCTCATCTGTCGGCCCGCCCTCGGCCACTTCCTGGGGGCGGGCCGCTTCCGCGTTGCCGCCCGAGTGGTGGTGGGCGCGCAGCCGGAGGCTTGTCCGTCGGGGTTGCCGGGCTTGGCCGCCCGCGGGCCAGTGTCGGGCACCGATGACGCAGCTCCCATCCCCGGCCACCGGCCCGGGGCGGTCGAGCCCGACCACGCCCCCGTGAGGAACCATGTATTTCCCTGACGCACGTGCCCCCGACACGCCCTTTCTCGGGCTTCCGGTCAAGGGAGCAGCCGAGTACGGCACCCGGCAGCGGCCCGTCGAGGAACTGCGTCCGCAGTTCGAGGCAGTCCTGCACGATCCGACCGTCATCGAGTTCGGGTGGCAGCAGTACACGCCGTACGACCCGGGCTCCTTCGACATCTGCCACATCTGGGTTCGCACCATCGAGGAGCCACCCGCCGCGACGGTGCGGGATCTGTGGCTGGTGGATGGTGGCTGCCCGAGTCTGGGTGACATCTACGGCCCGAACCGTGAGCACTACCGGGGCCAGAACCGCAGCCGCTTCGAGCGCGTCATGGGGCTCCATGACGCCTTGGAGGGAGGCGGTTTCGACGATGTGCTACGGCAGGCCTTCGGCGACCCGACCGCCGTGGTGGTACGCCGCGACGGCATCCACGTTGCCCCCTGCGACCACGATTGACCCCGCTCTTGGGGCTCGGCCGCGCCTGTCGCGCTCGGGCCGTACGCCCCCTTCTGCCCGCCGACTGGCCGGGGGCGGTTGTGGCTCTTGAACTCCGCCGGTGAGGGCGACGCGCCGGCCCGGGCGAGCGGCGCTGCCCCCATGCCGATCGTCACGAGGCCGTCGGGCTGGCAGTTCCTCCTTCAGGAGCCGTCAGCCTGGACCGACCCCCCGCCCGTTCGGCTGGCCGTCACGCCGCTGCACCCCCAGACATCCAGCCGGATCTCATGCCCGCCGCTTCACCGTCACCGGCTACGGGACAGCTCTCAAGGCCCTGGGCCGGGCCGCGCCATGCCCGCGCCATGGGCGCCGCCCACGGTCGCGAGGAGGTTGCGCCCCTAACCCGCCAGCCGAGCACGCTGCCGCCCGACCGGCCGGACATTGGTGCGCCGGACGCACTCCACTCATCCAAGGGCAGCAACCATGACCACCACACCCCACACCGAAACCGCCGAGCATGTCCTCACCCAGGCCAAGTCGCACCGAAGCCCGGAAGCTGGGCCAGAAGGAACTGGTTCGGGGACAGCTTCTCGCCCACCCCGAGATCCTTCATGGTGGTGACGTAGGCGTCGCGCAGCCGCTTGTACCAGCCGTCCAGGAACCGGCCGCTCTCACGGCGCACCCACGCCTCCAACGGGGTCACGTCGTAGCCGAGTTCGACGGCGTATGCCACGGTGGGCGTGGCATACCAGGCCGGGCCCTCGGGGCGCCGGCCGCTCGGTGCGAACGGGCTGGGCAGCAGATCGCCGTCGAGGTCGTGCCACTGCTTGCCGACCTTCACCCGGTTCAGGTCGACGTGGGAGAGGTCGACCAGCCAGGAGTCGGGCAGCGCGGCATCGAAGGCCGGGCGGGTGACGTGGACCGGCGGCGAGGCCAGGCCGACGACGGCGCCGTTGGCGGCCGCGCCGAAGGCGAGGTTGACGTCGATGCCGACCAGGTAGCGCTTCATGCACTCGGCGTCGGTCAGGTCCCGCGCCCAGTCGTAGGCCTCCTCGAACAGCCGCTCCCCGGGGCCGCGCACGTGGAAGCGGGGCAGCTCGGCCAGGACGGGATGCCCGTCGGTCGCCTCGCACGGCGCCGGCTCGACCGGCTCGCTGCCCAGCGAGCCGGGCCGGTGCTCGGAGTGGCGGCGACCGTCGGCGTCTGGCTCGCTCGCACGGGTCGGTGGGTTGAGCGCGGTCATCAGCTGCAGCCCCGTCACAGCGGTGGAGCCGACCGGGGTCATCACCCGCTGCGCATACGTCCCCAGCAGCCGGGCGAGCTCCGCGGGCTCCAGCTGCGCGGCATGCCCCCACGCGCGGGAATCGAGGGCACGCCACGAAGGGATGCACAGCTGTACGCACCGCCGGCGGCCCCCCTGGGCGGGGCGGTAGATCCGCGCCCACGGCCCCAGCCCCCGCCGGGTCAGCTTCCACTCGGCGCGCTGAAGCTGCTTGATGACCTTGTGCCCTTCCGGGCGCCGCGCGCCGCCACAGCCGACCAGGTGCCGTTAGCCGGCCTTCCACTCCTCGGTGTACTCCTCGAACCGGATCCTCCCGTACTTCTGGATGCGCTCCGCCTCCGACTGGGACCGTGGCGCCGCCTTCTTCTGGTTGTGGCAAGAGTCCGACGCCACACCCTTCGGAAAGACCCGCACCACTCCATCGCGACGACATGGACGTCTGGTCCCCTTCCGGCCAGGAGACTCCAACGCATCCGCTCCGTCGCCCTGGCCACGATGGCGGACGCGCGTGGCGGCCGCCCAGGGCCTGCCGCGGTGGGCTAGCGTTCTTCGTCGGAACCACGGTGGTGTCCAGGTGTTCGACCTTGGTCCTGGGTGACCTTCTGACTCGGCAGGCGGTGGAGCGGCATGGCCGGCAAGAAGGCGGGAAACCTGCCGCGCGCAACCTACGAGAAGGAACTACTGCGTCTGCAGACCGAGTTGGCCAAGATGCAGGAGTGGGTGCGAGCGGAGGGCGCCCGGCTGGTCGTCGTCTTCGAGGGACGGGACGCGGCGGGCAAGGGCGGCGCCGTCAAGCGGGTCTCGGAGCGTCTCAATCCGCGGGTGACGCGGATCGCGGCACTCCCGACGCCGACCGAGCGCGACCGTACACGGTGGTATTTCCAGCGGTACGTGGAGCATCTGCCGGCCGCCGGCGAGATCGTGCTCTTTGACCGGTCCTGGTACAACCGCGCCGGGGTCGAGCATGTGATGGGCTTCTGCACCAAGGAGGAGTACCAACTCTTCATGCGGCAGTGCCCGAACTTCGAGCGGATGCTGGTGGAGGACGGAATCCTGCTGCGCAAGTACTGGTTCTCGGTGAGCGACACCGAGCAGCAGGAGCGGTTCCGCCGCCGGCTGGAAGATCCACTACGCCGCTGGAAGCTGTCGCCGATGGACCTGGAGTCGATCACCCACTGGGAGGCGTACTCACGGGCGAAGGACGAGATGATGGTCCACACCGACATCGCCGAGGCTCCCTGGTACGTCGTCGAGAGTGACGACAAACACCGCGCGCGCCTCAACATGATCGCCCACCTGCTGGACTCCGTGCCGTACCACGAGGTACCGCCACCGGTTCTCGAACTGCCGCCCCGGCCGCCGTCGACCGGATACGAGCGGCCGCCGCGTGATCTGCAGAACTACGTCCCCGATCACACGGCGAACCTCTGAGCCGCACACGGTCGCTCCGGGACGACGGCAGTCACCGTGCCGCCCCCTCCGAGGTCGTGTACGACGATGTCGTGTGCGGTGATGCCCGACGGCCGCGTCCTGCCGCTTCCCGAGCGGCCTGCCACCGCCCATGGGATGGGAATGCCGCGTTCCGGCTCCCGACGGCGAGGTGACAGCCCTGGCAGCGCAGCCCTGACGTGCGATGCCTCCCGCGCCTGTCCGGTGTGCGGGGGCTAACGCTGAGAGGTGGGGTTGCTGGCGTGCCGTGTGTTTGTTGGCCTGCGATGTTGTGGGTTCCTTGGGAGAGGCCGAGGGGACGGTTCCAGTCGGTAGTTCGGGCTGTGAGCCGGGGTTGTGCCGTCGTGTGCTGAGTAGGACCAGACGTGTGGTGGGTTTTGTCAGCGCGTGTGGGTTCGGTCGGCGTTTGTGCTGTCAGCGCTGTTTCACCTCTTCGGTGGGTGGGTGTCGGCTGACCTAGCAGCCCTGGCACCCGGCCCCGAGTCGTGAATCCACCCATGGCCAACGGTCCCGAGATCCACGAGTGCGGCGCCCGGCGACCGTGCCGGCGCACGTCACCACTGCCCGGCGTACGTCTGCGACATGACGTACGCCGACCGCCACCAGGACCCCGCCCGCAACCGCACCCGGCAAGACCCCCCAGACGCCTCGGCCCGGCCCGCTCGAAGCGCCCCAGACACTCCTGTGGGCCATCTCCAGGCCCAGCACACGACGGAGGGCCAGTCCTCCCGGCCGCGCACTCACCACCCCCGCACGGCTACGCCAGGCTGTCCTGCCCCTGGACCTGTGCCCACTCCGGTCCGAGGCCGGCGAGGCGCCCAAACTGCTCCCCGCTGAGCCCCGCGCGCCGGGTCTTGACGTTCGAGAGCCATACTCCGAGCCGGGCCTGGGTCCCCTCTGCCCGTACCTCGGTGTGGGCCCGGCTGGCGGCTTCCACGGCGCCCATGTGCACCCGGTACTGCCCAGAGCCTTACATCCCCGCAGGAACGCCGCAGACGCACCCTTGGGGACCTTCCCGCCCGCCTGCTGACCGCCCGCCGCCCTCGGCTTCACCGGGGGTGGGGGAGTGACTCCGAGGGCGGTCAGCCGTTTGCGCTGCCCCTCGGCCAGCCCTGCCCCCGCGACGTGTTCCCGTTGCCGCTGGAGCCACCGCCCAATGTCCGTGCCGGAGGCGGTCACGCCGATGGCTGCGTTCGCGAGTTACGACAGCGGTTGTTCATCGTCTCGGGAGACACCCGGATCGGGCCGGGGCTGATGTTCACGAGAACGGACAGCACCCGGCCATCGGCCTCCAGTCGGCAGGGCCGGTCTCGGCATCAAGAGTCCATCCCGCCACCCGAGCCGGTTGTGTGGGCCGTCTGCGGCAATGCAGCCCGCGCCCGCTTGCGCCTGCTGCCGGGGCACCCACATCACGCTGAACAATCGGCCTGGTCAACCGCAGGGATGTGCCTGAGCGGCATCGAAGGGAACGACCGATGGACAGAGCCGGACGTCCGGATCGTAGAGCGCTGCTTGTCGGCGGACTTATGGGCGTCACAGTCGCGCTTGCGGCGTGCTCATCGAAGGGGGCCGCCTCGAGCGCGAGCAGCGCTTCGCCGGAAGCGCGGCCCACCACGCCCCACGCGGCATTCGCGAGGCTGATGGGAGGCAACAAGCGCTGGGTGAGCGGAAACCTTCAACACCCCGACCGGGATCCGAACCGGCGTCAGCTCCTGGCCCAGGAGCAGGAGCCTTTTGGGGCGATCCTCTCGTGTATCGACTCCCGAGTGCCGCCTGAACTCCTCTTCGATACCGGCCTGGGTGACCTTTACGTGATGCGCACGGGTGGGGAGGCGGTCGGCCCGGTAGTCACTGGTTCTGTCGAGTACGGCCCTATGACGAGTGACACCCCCCTCATCGTGGTCCTCGGGCATCAGCGCTGCGGAGCCGTCAAGGCGGCGTATTACTCACTTCGTGACGGCAAACCGCTGTCCGGCAACCTGCAGGCGATCGTCAGGGCTCTGCGGCCGGCGTACGAGCAGGCAGTCCGGGAGGGCGGCGCCGACCCGGTCGAGACCATGGCCCGCGCCCAGGTCAAGTTGACCGCGGCCGATCTGCGCTCCAACCGGGACCTGGCCCCACTCGTGGGAAAGGGCGCCCTTGCCGTGGTCGGCGCCTACTACTCACTCGACACCGGCAAGGTGGAAGTCCTGTCCGGCGCGCCCTCCTGACCGGTCGGACGAGCCGGACGGGCGTCATCAGGTCAGTGACGGGGACCGAGCGTCGACTACGGCGATGCCCGGTCGAACCGACGCGGATTCGATGTGATCCTGCAGCAAGCCGTCGACGAGGCACTGACGGACGCGGACTGCGAGTACGGCCCGATGCTGTCGAAACTCATGAACATTCCGCCCCGGCTGCGGCGGCCGAGTGCCTCCCGAACCGCTGTCAAAGTGCTGTTTACGCCCACCCCACGCCCAGTTCTCGCAGCGCATCTATGTCCGGTGGCGGTTTTTCTGATCAGCGGCTGGTGGGCTGGCCTGTGTTGATCAGTTTGGCGTGCTGGTGTGGTCGGTGGCGCGGGGGTTTCGGCGGGGCGCGGGTGGGGGTGTGGGCCTCGCTGTGTGGGGTCTGGTCTGCGGCTTTGTCAGATAGCGGGCTGAGTGATCAGGTCGTGTCACTTGTGGTGACCGGTGATCAGGTTGAGTAGTTGTTGGTATCAGGCGCGGTCCTACGTCTGCTGCCACGGAGCCCCTCGTAGGACGCTACTGCGCCGTGCCTGCTCAACACGGTGACCGCATCGTCCAGGGCCTCGTCCAGGAGGTCCTCGGCGGCCAGGATCTTGTGGAGGGTGGTTGGTCCGCTGCCGCCGGGGGAGCCGCTCTGTCCCTTCCCCCACACGTAGGTGGCGACCAATGCCTCTCGGAGCGTCTCGCGCGCCAGCGTGTGGGCGACCATCGACGTCACCTGCGCCCGGCTGACCCGGGCGTCCCCGGTGAAGGAGTGGGGGGCCAGTGCCGAAGGCCAGGGGGTGATCCCCGGCTGTGACGCAGCTCCTGTCGCCCCCGGGGGAGGCCGCCGTACCGTTGTCCGCACCTCCCCGCCCGGGCGCGCAGTGCCCGCGACCGGATCACCCACACCGGAACACCCAGGACAGGCGGGCATACGCACAGGACGGTCCACCATGCCCACCGCGCTCTCGCCCGTCATCGCCGCCTCCGCACGCTGGCTGCTGACGGCCTTCCCCCCGGCCACCGGCCCGCTGAACCAGGCCCTGGCCGAAGCCCAGGCAGGCCATGCGGCCACCATCGCCGCCGCCCTGCGCTACCCCACCGCGCTGGACGCCGAACTGCTGGACCTGCTCGGCCCCGGCGGCTCCGGCCGGCTGGACTTCGTCACCGGCGCCGACGCACCCCCGCTGACGGACGCCACCCACGCCTGGCGCACCCAGGTCGACGAGACCGTCGTCAGCTGGGCGGCCTGTCTGCTGGCCGACGCCGACCTCGCCGCCCTGGCCACCGCCTGCCTGGCCGCCACCCACCACGGCCCCGACAGCGTGGGCGACGCGCGCCGGCTGACCATCCCCAGCCCGCGCGACCACCGCGCGGCCCCCCTGCTGCGCCACCCGGACTTCCTCGGCCCGATCGCGGACCTCCACCGCGATACCCTCCTCCGCCTCCTCGGCGCCGCCCCGGCCGTCACCGCCCCCGAACCCGGGTGACCACCGAGCCCGTACGACCACAGGCAGCCGGCCACCGTCGGGCCGCCGCGGCCCGTCGCGCTCAGGGCGCCTTGAACAGAGCCGGGAAACACGGAGCGAGCCAGGGCTTGCGCCCCCCGACCAGGATGCGGCCCTGAGCGAGGGAACCCCGTGGCGCACCGTGCTCGCGCAATGCGGTGACCGCAGCGTCGAGGCCGTCGAAGGCCAGGACCTTGTGGAGGGGTGACGGTCCGCTCCCACCGGGAGTGCCGCGCCTTCCTTTGCCCATACTCGAGTGAGCCCGATGGGGGTCGGCCAGCGGCCCGTGGTCCTCACGCCCACTCCATTCCCAGCTCCCGAAGCGCGTCGCGCTGCCCCGCGCTGAGTTTGTCGCGTCTGGCGCGGGTGTTGGAGATCCATACGCCGAGCTTCACGACCACAGGGTCCCTCTCGCCGTCAACGGCGATTTCTTCAGCGTGGCCGCGCGGTACCGGCCGGCGGGCGCCTTCTCGTTCGACCCACTGTGTGAGGGCTGTCAGGCCCCGCTGGAACGCCTGCTGCGCCTTGCCCGGCCCGTTCGCCGCGCGCCCGTCCGCCGGGGCGGGAGACGGCGCCTGAAGCGGCTTGACGCCCAGCGCGGTCAGCCGTTCCTGCTGTTCGGGCAGGAGCCGCGCCCAGGTGCCCGGTTGTTTCTGCTGCTGGAGCCATCGTCCGATGTCGTCGCCGTCCATGAGTACGCCGGGTGCGATGTCGGGCAGGAGCCCGCCGGGTTCGTCGGCGGCGAGGTCGGCGAGGATGCGGTAGTGGCGTTGCCAGTCCAGCGGCCACGGGCAGTTCCAGTCGGGGTCGATCTCGGTGAGCTGCGCCGCGCGCAGGGCGGCCCGCTCCGAGTCTTTGCCCAGGCCGTTCTTCGCGCCTTTGCGCCGGAGGTTGGCCATGTGCTGCCCGATGGGCACCACCGCCTCGGCCTCTCCCCATACGGCGTCCTGGCGGGGTGCGAGGTGCCCGGTGGCCCGCCGGTAGGCCCGGAGCTGGGCGAGCTTGGCCTCCCACGCCTCCTCACCGGGCTCCCAGAGCATCCCGGCCTCCGGCGCGTCCAGCAGCGTTTTGCGTCGCTCTTCCAGCTCTCCGGCCCGTAGCGCCTTGCGCTGCTGGTGGACCCATCGCCCAAGCGGGAACGCCTTGGTCGCCCCGACCTCGACCTCTACGTCGTAGGGCACGGCGTAGAGGCCGGTGATCTGCTTCTCCTTCCGCCAGCGCAGCAGGGCCTGGTAGCCCTCCAGCCACACGAGGGATTCGGGCCGGTAGACCCGGGTACGCAGGAACGCCGCGATCGTCCCCGCGTCGCGGGGGCTGGAGAAGTGCAGCAGGGCGGATTCGGCGGCGGCATCGGTGTCGCCCTGCTCCTGGTCCTCGCCGTCGCTCTCGCCGCCGGCCCCGACGATCCGCCCGTCCTCATCGCGCTGGAGATGGACCTTGCGCTTGCCACTGGTGAGGGCGCGGGAGGCGAGCTGCTCGACCAGACGCTCATCATGCGAGCGCAGACCCTTTATCAAGGGGTGGTTGCGGGGTGTGGTGTGTTTGTTGTGGACGGCGGGCTGGAGGTGGGGGTGGCTGCGGATCGCACGAGGGCGGACATGTGTTGGCGGAGGGCGTTTCGCAGGGTGCGGTGGGTTTCTAGGGCTGATAGGTGGTCGAGGGCGTGGGCGATGGCCAGTGGTACGCGGCACCCTGGTTCGTGTGCTGCTGTGGCGATGGCTGCTTCGACGGCTGGCGTGGGGTTTTCCTGGAGGCCGCGGGTGAGGGAGAAGGCTGCTGCGGCCCGGACTTGGTATTGCGGATCGCCGGTGAGAGCGACCAGCGTTCCTTGGATGACGGGGTCGTCCGTGTGGTGGCTGAGGGCGGTCACGAGGTGGGCGGCGGATCGGCGCTGTGAGGCGGAGCCGCGCAGCCAGGTGAGGATGCGGTGGAGCGCCGTGGTGCTGTCGATTGCGCCGAGGGCAAGGCCAAGGGCGAAGGCTGCCTCAGTAAGGTCCCCGGCTTCGCCGATCAAGCCTGCTACACCCCTGATTCTGGGCAGCCCTGTCTCGAAGCCAGCCCGCAGGCGGGTGGCGGCCGGGGCAGGGAGCTGGTCTGCGCGTGTGGTGAGGGCGCGGACGGCTCCTGCTTTGTGCTCTTGAGCGACTTGGGGGTCGAGCACGATGTCGATGACGGAGTCCCAGCGGGCGTGCTCGGGGAAGAAGAAGTTGCACAGTGCCAGGAGGCGTGCCCAGTCCCAGCCGCCGAGTCCCCAGCTGTTTTGGTGAGCGTCGTCGAGTTGCTGCTGGCAGTGAGTCTCGGCCAGGTCGATCACGCGCTGGCCGGCGCTGGGGGAGAGATCCGCCGGTGAACGGACTTCACCGATGGCGTCGATGTCTCCGGCTTCGGTGCGGCGCAGCAGTTCGGCTTCGGCCGTGGAGTCGCCGCTGGCGATCAGCACGCCCAGGAGCGCGGCGGACATGCTCGGGTTGGAATGGCCTGTTGCGGCCGCGCGGAGGTGGTCGGAGAAGGCTGCGACGGCAGAAGGCCTCAGGAGCGTAGCGAGGTTGATCAGGTCGGTTTCCGCTGGCTCGCCCGGCCGGTCCGGCAGGATGCGCAGGAGCATGTCTGCTGCTTCCGCGTGGAAGGCGTCGGTGGCTGCGGGCAGGACTCGCCATAGAGCCCTGTGGGCGTAGTGATCGATGGAAAACGTTGGCCGTACGCGTTGTGCAAAGGGCGCGGGGTCTGCAAGCAGGGCCAGACAGTGACGTCCTGCCTGATCGGCCAGTTCGGGCGGTAGGAGGTCTCCGGCGTGCCGGAGAAGGGCCAGTTTCGTGGGCGCGTTGGTGTGGGTCCAGGGCGCCGTCACTGACCGCTGTACTGCGGCTTGTACCGGGCTGGCGGGCCCCGCCGCCCATAGACGTTGCACGGCGATCTGCAGAGTCTTGGTGCAGCCGTAGCGTCTCAGTTCGTCGAGCGTGTCCTCCAGGCCGCGGGCGTGAGGGCCGGTTGGTACCTGGCCAGGCTGGCTGTGCTGCACGCTGAGTTCTACTGCCGCATCGTTGCGCCATGCCGCTTCGTGCTGGATGACTTCATGCCGAGCATGTTGGGCGAGGGCGGCTGCCGCGGGGCCCCGCGTTCCCGCCAGAGAGGCGCTCAGCCAGGCACTGAGCAGACGGTTCTGTGCCTCTTCTGATGGCCAGGTGCCTGGATCTTCGCACTCTCCCCAGGCGCGGAATGCCTTTTCCTCATGCTCTTCCAGAGCCCAGGCAACGGTTTGAGAGCGCCACCAGGAGGCGGCGGTGTCGACGGCCGTCATGGTGGCACCAAGGTCTTTTGCCTCCAGCCCCGAGGTCCGGAAGAGGAAGTCGGCAGCCGACGCACCGATGGCAGTTGCGGTGACATCATCAAGATCGAGTGCGACACTCCGCTGCGCTTCGGCGGCCAGTCGACGGGACGTGTCGAGGTCTCCTTGCTCACTCATCACGATGGCTCGGTGTATGAGAACCCAGGCCTGGTCGATGGGGAGGAGATCTTCGCCCGCCGCCTCCAGAAGTGCTTCTGCCTCCTCCAGTCGCTCGGTTGCGGTGAGGAAGGCGGCACCGGTCACGACGCTGGCCGCGATCCGGTGAGTCTGTTCTGGTTTCCGTTTCCGCTCACCGGGAGTCGGCGGCGCGGGGCAGGCGTCTCTTGCGAGGTCGAGTAGCGGTTGGAAGTTCGAATCAACCACCGCGTCGTGGTAGGCGGAGAAGAACCTCCATTCCCACAGACGGGAGCGGCTGTCGGCCCCGGCAAGCTGAGGATTGGAGCCCTTCTCGATGTACCACTTCAGATCCTGGACACGCCCCTGGGTGACCAGGGCGATGGCTTCCTCGGGGGCGAGGGTGCGTTCAAAGCTGGTGTTGCGGTGGGGAGCGATGAGGCGTGGGGTCAGCAAGGCGTGTCGCAGCGCCCTTCCCGGAGCGACTGCCCTGGCTCCTGCCGCGAACGAGGTGCCTTGAAGTACGGGCTGCTGCTTTGCTGAGGTGGCTACCTCCAGCAGCGTGTCCCGACTGCTTGGCTCTACCTTCTGGTGGATCGGCACGTGGATCTTGAAACCGTCCCCCGTGCTCTGAACTGCTTCTTTCGTCACATGCGCCCAGTACGAGGTACGAGTCGCGTCGTCGTGCATCACGAGCAGATGAGGCAGGGCGTGCTGAACCCAGTCCTCGAAATGCCTGGCGTCACTTTCCGCGTACCACCATCCAGTGCAGGTGCCTTGATCGTCGCTGGTCGGTGCGCCGAAATATGAGGGTCCTGACTTGACTTGAGCCGCCATCAGAATAATCCGGTCAAAACGACGCTCGTCGCGCACCTGAAGGAAGAGATCGATACCGAGGTCATGGCGGGTGTTTTCCACAGGGCCCCAGCCAAGGTCTGTGAAGTCGGCTATGACCCGGGAGACCCCCGCTCCGCCGGTCTGTTCCTGCTCGCTGCCGCGCATACCCATTCCGCAGCCCCCTTCGGACATTCCTGTCGCATCGGCAGCGACGCCCGTCGCAATGCACGTCCTTGTGAAGTGGCAAGCGCAGGCCCCCGGACGCCCTCAGTCTCAGGCACCGAGATTATCTCGGGGGAAGTCAGGCGCGTGGTGCGTTTGTTTGGGTTGTCGCCTGCGGGGATGGCCTGTGAGCGTGTGCCGTACGCGGTTCTGTGGCTGGTGGTTGTGTTTGTCATGTGGATGCCGATTTTGTGGCGGAGCGTGCTGTTTCTCCGGTGACTGGTGTGGCGCGGTGGGTGGTGGTGGATGCCGATTCGTTTGATCTGCACACCCAGGCGGTGGCGTTCCTGGCGTCGTTGCGGGCGCGGGGGTGTTCGCCGAACACCGAGCGCGCGTATGCGGGGCGGGTCGCTCTGTACTTGAACTACTGCCGGATGCGGCGGCTGGACTGGCGGACTCCCGGGTTCCTGGATCTGGTCGGGTTGCAGCGGTGGCTGGTCGAGACGCCTCTCCCGCCCCGGGCTGGCCGGGTGCGGCCGGGTCCGGTTCGTTACCGCTCGCAGGGGACGGCGAACGCGGTCATGACGGTGGTGGGGGAGTTTCTGCGGTTCGGTGCTGTGCACGGCTGGGTGCCGGCCGATACGACGGCGTTGCTGTCCCAGCCGAAGCTGCTGCGCTTCACCCCGCCCGGCTTCGATACCGGCGAATCGGGCCGGCGGCGCCAGGTTGAGGCGGCCGCGTTCCGCTTCAAGGTCACCGAGCCGGGCTATGAGGACCTCAGCGACGAGCAGATCCGCCGGATGATCGCTGCGGCTCCGAGTGCCCGGGACCGTTTCCTGATCGCGTTGCTGGCGTGTACGGGGCTGCGGGTCGGTGAGGCGCTCGGGCTGCACCGCGGCGACATGCACCTGCTGCCCTCCTCCCGCGTGGTGGGCTGCGGCGTGGAGGGTCCGCACGTGCATGTCCGCCGCCGTATGGACAACCCCAACCGGGCTCTCGCGAAGTCCCGGCATCACCGCTTCGTGCCGGTCACCGCCGATCTGGTGGCGCTGTATACCGACTACCAGTACGAACGCGACGATGTGGCCCAGGGGGCGGAGTCGGAGATGGTGTTCGTGAATCTGTTCCGTGCGCCGCTGGGCCGGGCGATGTCGTACCCGAACGCCAAGGAGATGTTCGACCGGCTGGCCCGCGCCGTCGATCATGCGTGTCGTCCGCACATGCTGCGTCACTCGGCGGCGACCCGCTGGCTGCGTGACGGCGTCGACCGCGATGTGGTGCAGCGGCTCCTGGGCCACGTCTCGCCGTTGTCGATGGAGCGCTACCGGCACGTCGACGACGCCGAGGCGCGGGCAGCGGTCGAACGCGTCGATTCCCTGAAGGAGCGCCGATGAGCAGCATCTCGTCCGCCCTGTCGCGGCTGCCCGCATCACGCACCGACGGCGCGCAGGACCTGGACGGCGGGGGATGGGCTGCGTGGCTGCGAGACCATCTCGATCCCGCCTGGCGGACCAGTGAATGGCGGCAGGACTGCTGGCTGTTCACCGGCAGTGTCCACGAGCCGCGCAGCTCGGTTGCGCTGTGCCGTACGGAGGCGTGCGACACCGTGGTCTCGCCGGCCAACATCTTCTGCCCGTTCTGCAGGGAGGAGCAGAAACGGTCGCGGCTGCCCGCCGCGGAGTTCGCGCGGGCCTTCGTGCCGGTGCGCAACCGGGTTGCCTTCGGCGGTGTTCCGGAGCCGTGCAGTTTCACGAAGGACGGGCAGCGCTGTGTCCGGCCCCGCCACTGCAAGGAACTGTGCGCCACGCACTACACCCAGTGGAAGACCCACACCGTCCGCAACACCGTCGGCCGGTGGGAGGACACCGCCGTCCCGTATGCCGATACCCCTGCCTGCCCGGCCCCTGCCTGCCCGCTGCCGGGCCTGTACGGCCGGGGCCTGTGCCGGCACCACGCGCAGCGTTTCCGTGAGCACCGCCGTACTCACCCGGACGCGGCCGTGGCGCCGTGGGCGGCGCAGCAGCCCCCGTATCTTGCCCCGCACCAGTTCAGCCTTCTACCGCTGCCCGCGCTGCTGCGCTGGGAGGTCCTCTACGGTCTGCAGCAGGTGGACCCGTGGCTGCGGATCTTCGAACCTCCGCAGGTCCGCCGCATGGTGCGGGACCTGGCTGAGACCGGCACGCTCATCGGCGACATCACAGACCAGCAGATGTGCCCGCGCTCTACCGTCGCGGTCCTGCGGATGCTCGGCCGCGTGCGTACGGCGGTCCGGGCGGGCCATGCGCAGTACACCGGCACCGCCCCGGCACAGAACGACGTCCTGGACCTGCGGGCGCTGCGCCAGCGTTCCCGCACCCCGGCCGGTATCCGGCAGCCCAAGACCGTCGATCTACGCACCATCCGGCAGCCGTGGCTGCGCGACCTGCTGCGCACCTGGACCGTCCAGCAGCGGCCGGGAGCGGACGAGTTCGCCCGCACACTGCGCGGCGTCGAACTCGCCTCCCGGGCCCTCGCGCAGCGCCCGGGAACCGACGACCCCGCAGGCTTGCGCTACGACGACGTCACCGCTGTTGTCGAAGCGTTCCGCACCGCACTGAAGCTGGACGGCGATCCGGCCGGGTGGAACTACCGCATGTCCATCGCCAGCCACTTCTTCGCCCTGATCGACTACGGCCGCCGCTCAGGCACCGCTGGCACCCTCTCCGCCGCCTTCGTCCGCGACCCCGCCCTCCACCGCATCCCCGAACAGGAGGCCAACGAGGACGAGATCGGCAAGGCGATCCCCGAACCGGTGATCCGCCAGCTCGACGCCCACCTCCACCTCCTCGGCCACGGGCGGGCCCGCGGCCAGCGCACCCTCGCCCCCGAAGACCTGCATCTGATGTACCGCACGCTGTACATCCTGCTCAGAGACACCGGGCGGCGGCCTCTGGAAGTCTGCTCCCTGCCCCGCGACTGCCTGGAGACCCGCAACGACCAGATCTGTCTGGTCTGGAACAACCACAAGGCCCGCCGCCACCGCAGGCGCCTGCCCATCACCACGTCCACCACTCAGGCCATCCGTACCTGGCACGAACGCCGAGAGCAGCTCCACACCAGCCTCCCGCCCACCGGCGCCGACTACCTCTTCCCCGCCCTCACCCACCTCGCCACCCGCCCCTACCTGCACACCAGCTACCTCGGCGAGACCCTGCGCGACTGGGTCGACTCCATCCCCCACCTGCACGGAGAAGGCACCGATCCCCAGGGCAACCCGCTGCCTTTCGACCGCACCCTCATCTACGCCTACGCCTTCCGCCACTCCTACGCACAACGCCACGCCGACGCCGGAACCCCCCTCGACGTCCTGCGCGAACTGATGGACCACAAATCCGTCAGCACCACCCAGCGCTACTACACCGTCTCCCTGAAACGAAAACGCGACGCCGTCACCAAGCTCGCCGCCCACGTCGTCGACAACCACGGCCACCCCAGCCCCAGCTCCGAGACCGCCTACGAACTGCGCTCCGTCGCCGTCCCCTACGGCGGATGCACCGAACCCAGCAACGTCAAAGCCGCAGGCAGCTCCTGCCCCATCCGCTTCCAGTGCGCCGGCTGCGGCTTCTACCGCCCCGACCCCTCCTACCTCCCGGCGATCGAACAGCACATCAACGAATTGCGCGCCGACCGCGAAACAGCCCAGGCCATGGACGCCGCCGAATTCGTCATCACCGCCTTCACCGCCCAGATCTCCGCCTACGAGCAGGTCACCGACCGGATGCAGCGCCGCCTCGCCGCCCTCCCCGCCGCACAACGCCGCGAGATCGAGGAGGCCAGCACCATCCTGCGAAAAGCCCGCGCCGGCCACGCCCACACCCTCCTACCGCTCACCGTCGTCTCCAGGACCGACCCGGCATGAACCCCCGCGGCAACCCGCACACCCTCGCCCAGGCCCGCCGCCGCACCAGCCTCGACAAACGCCAGCGAGCCCTGACCGCACTCACCACCCTGGAACAACAGGGCAAGAAGATCACTCACACCGCGGTCGCCCGCACTGCTGGCGTCTCCACCTGGCTCACCTACGCCGAAGGCATCCGCGAGCACATCGAAGCCGCGCAACAACGCCAGCACCCCACCACCCCCTCGCCCGCCCACACCCGCAGCACCACCGCCACGCTGCGTACAGAACTCGAGCTCGCCAGGCAGGAGATCCGGACCCTAAGGGAAGACAGAGACCGGATGCGGCAGGCCATTCAGCACCAGCTCGGGCAGCAACTCGACGCCCTCGACACCGGGCACCTGACCGAACGCGTCGACGAACTGACCCGGAACAACCAACGGCTCGAAGACAGCCTCCAGCAGGTCACCGACGACAACCACCGGCTCCACGCCCGCGTGGGCACCCTGGAAACAGACCTGGCGGCAGCACGCACGAGCCTCCGACGGATGATCCGAGAGGAGAACACCAACCGCTGAGGCGGGTCCAGGCACTCCGCAGGACACGCCACGCTTCAGCAACCCGACCGACCCTGCTGCTAAGCCCACTCAACTCCGAGTGCGGCGAGTGCGGCGCGCTGGTCGTGGGTGAGTTTGTCGCGGCGGGTTTTGGTGTTGGAGATCCATACGCCGAGTTTGTGCTGGTGTTCCTGGCCGTCGATGACGACGGTTTCGACGTGCCCTCTTGGTACTGCCTTGTGAGCGCCCTCGCGCTGGATCCACTGTGCGAGGGCCGCGAGGCCGCGCTGGAAGGCCGATGCCTTCCCGGAGGCCTTCGTGCCCTCTGCGGAGGCTGGTGCGGGGCGTTCGGCGGGTTTCACTCCCAGTGCTGAGAGTCTGCGCTGCTGCTCCTCGGTGAGCTGGAACCACTCGCGGGTCTGTCGCTGCAGCCATCGTCCGAGGTCGTCGCCTTCGAATTGCACGCCGGGGGCGATGGGGGGCAGGACACCGTGGGGTTCGTCGGCGGCGAGGCCGCGGAGCACGGCGTAGTGGCGTTGCCAGTCCAGGGGCCAGGGGCAGTTCCAGTCCGGGTCGATCTGGGCGAGCTGTGCGGCGCGGGCTGTGGCGCGCTGTGGGTTCTTTCCGAGGCCGGTTTTGCGGCGGAGGTTGGCCATGTGTTCCCCGACCGGGGCCAGTTCACTGTCGGTGTCGCCCCATAGGGCGTCGCGTCTGGGGGCGAGGTGGCCGTGGGCGCGGTGGAAGGAGCGCAGCGCCGCCAGCTTCCGCTCCCAGGCTTCGTCGCCGGGTTCCCACACCATCCCGGCCTCGTCGAGGAGCATCTTGCGGTGGGGATCGAGTTCGCCCGCACGGTACACGCGCCGCTGCTGGTGGACCCACCGCCCCAGGGGGAACGCCTCCGTGGCGCCGGCTTCGGTTTCGGTGTCGTAGGGGACGGCGTACAGCCCGGTGATCTCGTTCGCCCGGCGCCAGTGCAGCAGGGCTTGGTAGCCCTCGAGCCAGACCAGGGATTCGGGCCGGTATACCCGGGTGCGCAGGAACGCGGCGATTGTTGCCGCGTCTCTCGGGGTGGAGAAGTGCAGCAGCGCTGACTCCACGGCGCCCTCGGTCTCGTCCTGTCCGCCTTCTCCTTCGGCCGTGGTGCCGATGATGCGTCCGTCCTCGTCCCGCTTCACGTGTACGTGCCGCTGCCCGCTGGTCAGGGCCCGGCTGGCGAGCTGCTCGACGAGGCGTTCGGAGTGCGAGCGCAGGCCTTGGAGGACGGCTACGAGGGGTGCGAACGAGGCGGAGGCGACCATGTCGGTCGGGTCCTCGCCGGGCTTGAGGAAGACGGGCACGATGATCCGGGCGGTCTTGGCCGTGCCGTCGGGGTTCGGGCGCAGTGCTCGGCCGATGTTCTGCACGATCTCCACCTGGGAGCCGCGGGTGTCGGCGAAGCACACCGCCTCCACGCCCCGCTCGCCGACGATGTCGACGCCTTCGCCCAGCACCCGGACGGAGGCAAGGAACGCGCGGTGCACCCGCTTGCCGTCGGCGTCGACGCCGTCTGCAAACTGCCGTAGAGCTTCCCGGCGCTCGGCGACGAGGTGGTCACCGCACAGCCATGCGGACCACACCCGCTCCGGCGGTACGTGGCGGCCGGCCTCCAGCTCGTAGAACTCCGCGTCGATCGACGACTCCGGCAGCAAGTCCGCGTCGGCCAAGGCCTCGCCGGGGACCTCGGCCGCGTACAGTGCGGCGGCCGTCTGCGGCATCTTCTCCGCGAACGCCATCGCCTCCTCCACCCGCTGATGGAAGGTCATGACCGTGCGCAGGTTCCGCGCGGCGGCGTGCTCCAGGAGCGCCGTCTGCAGCAGGGCAAGGCGCCGGCCCCGCTGCGCCTCCTCCGACTCCCCGACGACGGGGGAGGGGTCGTGGATCTCCAGCACGTCGATCTCGAACCCGGCGAGGATGCCGCGCTCGATCGCCTCGGACAGTCCGAGCTCGTAGATCCACTCCCCGTACGGGCCGTCCGGGTCGGACGCCATGGTCGCGATCTCCAGCTCCTGGCCGTCCCTGCCCCTCTGCGGCCGGGGAGAGGCGAGGATGCGCGGGGTGGCAGTGAGGTAGAGCCGGAAGTCCGCAGGGATGCGGGTGTTGTCGTGGATCGCCGCCCACGGCCGCCCAAAATCACCAGTGGTGGAGTGGGCTTCGTCGATGACGGCGAGGTCGAACGGGGCCATCGCCTGCCCGTACAGCCGCTCTCCGCCCGCCAGAGCAACCTCCAGCGGCCCGCGGACCTTCCGCTGACCCAACGGGTCCTCCGGGTCGTCACGGTCCACCAGGGAGGCGTACGTGGCGAACACGACCACCGGCCCATGCCCCGCCCACAGCGCCAGCTGGATCGCGTTCGTGGTGGTCCGCACGCCCAGTTCCTCCAGGACGTCGTCTTTCTCCAGCGAGCACACCGCGACCATCGGCCCCTTGTGGCCGACCCGGCGCCACGCCTGGGCGGTCTGCACGAGCAGGTCGAGGGTGGGGACCATGACGAGGATCCGCCCGCCACGGAAGCACTCCAGCGCAGCCCACGCAGCCGTGATCGTCTTGCCGGACCCCGTGGCGGACACCACCGTGGTGCGCGCCCCTTCTGCGGGCACAGAAGACCTTGCAGGGAAACCCACCCATTCACGGATACGCGCAGTCGCCTCCACCTGGTGTTCTCTGAGCACGATCCGCTGAATACCAAAATGCGCTGTCATCAATTCCTCTTGTCAAGATCGCATTGTCAGCCGGGCTGTCTCATCGACGGCTTCAAGCACCGAGTCCTTTGAGGCCCCATTCATCGAGCCCGGAGTAGACCGTGGCGGTTCGGCATTGCGGCGCCGACATGCACTCAGCTTCCCCGCGGTAGACGGCCACAAGAGAGTCAGCTCCACGCCACCAGGTGTCTGAGCGTCCGGCAACCTCCAAGACCGGCTCGAACCGGTCGAGTTGCAGCGCCTCCACGGCTTCACCGGTCACCGTGGTGACAGTGCGGGCGCACCGTCGGGCATGATCTGCCAGGGCCACCGACTCCACCCACCCCGCGACGCTCCCATGCAGAGGCACCCAAGTGCCGGCATGGACACCGAACTCCCCCTCGGGACCGATCATGAAGGTGTAAGGAAGCGCGGTGCGCTGCAGCCCGGCCCCGAACCACCAGCCCTCCGCCTCCGACCCCTCAGGCACGTCCGCACTCAACGAACTGGGACCGCCGTCATAGTGCGGAGACGGAGGGAGGGCTATCCCGCCCCAGATCTCCTGATACGCCGCAGCACGGTCAATCTCCGCTACCGGGATTCCGTGCTCCAGCCACCGGGACCGGTGCCGCTCCACACCAGGATCAGAAATCCGGTGACCGTGGATTCGGACGAAATATTGAGCCCTGCGCGTAAGCCCATCCGGAATCTCTCCCCTGATGGTCACTCGATCCACCTCCTCGACTCTGCTCACCCTGTCGAGCTCACACAGCCTTGAGGGTGTGACCAGTTTCCCCCAACTCTACATGCTGCATCAAACGAACCATGCACTATAATGAAACTCGACACGAACGACCGGCCACCCATCCTCGTAGCCAGCCAGGCCCGCGCCAGCGGGCCCAAAGGCCCTGGAGGCGCAGCCGGAAGGACCGTCAGGCGGGGGAGCGCAGCGGACCCGCCGACCAGGCTGGAGCGAAGCGGAAGCCTGGTAGCGGGACGAAGTCCCGCCGGTCCGGGAGCGCAGCGGACGGACCGTCACCCTCCTTGCGCAGCAAGGAGGGTGAGCGTGGAGCGCAGCTCCACG
>NZ_WWKH01000490.1:0-12608 GCF_009865595.1 Streptomyces sp. SID1328
GGAGCTGGAGTCGGACCGGGGTGTGGTCGTGGACACCGCCGCCGCCGACCTGCGCCGTATCGAACGCGACCTGCACGACGGAGCCCAGGCACGCCTGGTCAACCTCGCCATGGGACTCGGACTCGCCAAGGAAAAACTCCACCACGACCCCGAAACAGCCGCCCGCATGGTCGAAGAAGCCCACGGCGAAGTCAAAACCGCCCTCAAAGAACTCCGCGACCTCGCCCGAGGCATCCACCCCGCCGTCCTCACCGACCGAGGACTCGACGCAGCCCTCTCCGCCATCGCCACCCGCTGCACCGTCCCCGTCACCCTCACCGTCGACCTCCCCACCCGGCCCGCACCCGCCATCGAAGGCATCACCTACTACACCGCCAGCGAACTCCTCCAGAACATCAGCAAACACAGCCACGCCCACCACGCCACCCTCGACCTCTGGCACACCCCCCACCACCTCATGCTCCAAATCCGCGACGACGGAATCGGCGGAGCCGACCCCGCCCACGGATCAGGACTCGCCGGACTCGCCGAACGCCTCGACGCGGTCGACGGAGTCCTCGCGGTGGACTCCCCACCCGGCGGACCCACCGTCATCACCGCCGAACTGCCCTGGCGCGCCTGACGGAGCTGGAATGCTGGGCCTCCTTGTCGACAGGCGTGTGGGGGCTCGGGGAATCGTGGAGAACAAGGTGCGTGTGGTCATCGCCGAGGATTCGGTACTGCTCAGAGAGGGGCTGACCCGGCTGCTGACCGACCTCGGCCACGACGTGGTGGCCGGGGTCGCGGACGCGGAGGCGCTGCTCGCCACCATCGCGGAGCTGGCCGGCCGGGACGAGCTGCCGGACGTGGTGGTGGCGGACGTCCGGATGCCGCCGACGCACACCGACGAAGGGGTGCGGGCCGCCGTGGAGCTGCGCGGCCGCCACCCGGACCTCGGGGTGCTGGTGCTGTCGCAGTACGTGGAGGAGCGCTACGCCACCGAACTGCTGGCCGGTTCCAGCCGGGGCGTCGGCTATCTGCTCAAGGACCGGGTCGCGGACGTGCGCGAGTTCGTCGCCGCCGTGGAGCGGGTCGCCCAGGGCGGTACGGCGCTGGACCCGGAGGTGGTGGCGCAGTTGCTGGGCCGCAGCCGCAAGCAGGACGTGCTGGCCGCGCTGACCCCGCGCGAGCGGGAGGTGCTGGGGCTGATGGCGGAGGGGCGGACCAACTCGGCCGTGGCCCGGCAGCTCGTGGTGAGCGACGGCGCGGTGGAGAAGCACGTCAGCAACATCTTCATGAAGCTGGGCCTCACCCCGAGCGACGGAGACCACCGGCGTGTTCTGGCCGTGCTGACCTACCTGAACTCCTGACGGCACCCAGACTGGGCGGCGTGGCGAGTCCACATAACGGGAGATACCCAAGCGATCCTCGGAAGCCGACCCTGAGCGACGTAGGGTTGACCCTGGGATTGGTCCGGGGGAAGACCGCCCCCGGACGGCCGCCTCGAAGGAGGTCCAGTTCAGTGACCAGTCAGGTCAGCAGCCCGGCAGAGCAGGCCGACGGGAACGCCGCCGGCAAGCAGCGCAGTCCGGGCGGAGCGAAGGACGTACGGCGCCTGAACCGGGTGATCATCCGGTTCGCGGGGGACTCCGGTGACGGTATGCAGCTCACCGGGGACCGGTTCACCTCGGAGACCGCGTCCTTCGGCAACGACCTCTCCACCCTTCCCAACTTCCCCGCCGAGATCCGCGCGCCCGCCGGCACCCTGCCCGGCGTCTCCTCGTTCCAGCTCCACTTCGCCGACCACGACATCCTCACTCCGGGCGACGCGCCGAACGTGCTGGTCGCCATGAACCCCGCCGCCCTGAAGGCCAACGTCGGCGACCTGCCGCGGGGCGCGGAGATCATCGTCAACACGGACGAGTTCACCAAGCGGGCGCTGGCGAAGGTGGGGTACGCCGACTCCCCGCTGGACGACGGCTCGCTCGATGGTTATCACCTGCACCCGGTGCCGCTGACCACGCTGACGGTGGAGGCGCTGAAGGAGTTCGACCTCTCCCGCAAGGAGGCCGAGCGCAGCAAGAACATGTTCGCGCTGGGGCTGCTGAGCTGGATGTACCACCGGCCCACCGAGGCCACCGAGAAGTTCCTGACCACCAAGTTCGCCAAGAAGCCGGACATCGCGGCGGCCAACGTGGCCGCGTTCCGGGCGGGCTGGAACTTCGGCGAGACGACCGAGGACTTCGCCGTCTCCTACGAGGTGGCGCCGGCCGCGCGGGCCTTCCCGCCCGGTGTCTACCGCAACATCTCCGGCAACCTGGCCCTGGCCTACGGGCTGATCGCCGCCTCCCGGCAGGCCGATCTCCCGCTGTTCCTGGGCTCGTACCCGATCACCCCGGCCTCCGACATCCTGCACGAGCTGTCGAAGCACAAGAACTTCGGCGTCCGGACCTTCCAGGCCGAGGACGAGATCGCGGGCATCGGCGCGGCGCTGGGCGCGGCGTTCGGCGGTTCGCTCGCGGTGACGACCACGTCCGGGCCGGGGGTGGCGCTCAAGAGCGAGACGATCGGGCTCGCGGTCTCGCTGGAGCTGCCGCTGCTGGTGATCGACATCCAGCGCGGCGGCCCGTCGACGGGTCTGCCGACCAAGACCGAGCAGGCCGACCTGCTCCAGGCGATGTACGGGCGCAACGGTGAGGCGCCGGTCCCGGTGGTGGCCCCGCGCACTCCGGCCGACTGCTTCGACGCGGCGCTGGAGGCGGCCCGGATCGCGGTGACCTACCGGACCCCGGTGTTCCTGCTCTCCGACGGCTACCTGGCCAACGGCTCCGAGCCGTGGCGCATCCCGGAGCTCGACGAACTCCCGGATCTCCAGGTGCAGTTCGCGCAGGGTCCGAACCACACGCTGGAGGACGGCACCGAGGTCTTCTGGCCGTACAAACGGGACCCGCGCACGCTGGCCCGCCCCTGGGCGGTGCCGGGCACGCCGGGGCTCGAGCACCGCATCGGCGGTATCGAGAAGCAGGACGGCACGGGCAACATCTCCTACGACCCCGCCAATCACGACCTGATGGTCCGCACCCGTCAGGCCAAGACCGACGGCATCGACGTCCCCGACATCGAGGTCGACGACCCGGACGGCGCCCGGACGCTGGTGCTCGGCTGGGGTTCGACGTACGGCCCGATCACGGCGGCGGTACGGCGGCTGCGCGCGGCCGGCGAGTCCATCGCGCAGGCGCACCTTCGCCACCTCAACCCCTTCCCGGCGAACCTCGGCGAGGTGCTGAAGGGTTACGACAAGGTGGTGGTCCCGGAGATGAACCTGGGGCAGCTCGCCACCCTGGTCCGGGCGAAGTACCTGGTCGACGCCCGCTCGTTCAACCAGGTCAACGGCATGCCGTTCAAGGCGGAACAGCTCGCCACCGCGCTCAAGGAGGCCATCGATGACTGACTCCGCACGCGAGCTGCTCCAGCTTGTCCCCAAGGCCGAGGGCAAGCAGTCGATGAAGGACTTCAAGTCCGACCAGGAGGTCCGCTGGTGCCCCGGCTGCGGTGACTACGCGATCCTCGCGGCCGTGCAGGGGTTCATGCCGGAGCTGGGGCTGGCCCGCGAGAACATCGTCTTCGTCTCGGGCATCGGCTGCTCGTCCCGTTTCCCGTACTACATGAACACCTACGGGATGCACTCCATCCACGGCCGCGCCCCGGCCATCGCCACCGGGCTCGCGTCCTCGCGGCGGGACCTGTCGGTGTGGGTGGTCACCGGTGACGGGGACGCGCTCTCCATCGGCGGCAACCATCTGATCCACGCGCTGCGCCGCAATGTGAACCTGAAGATCCTGCTGTTCAACAACCGGATCTACGGCCTCACCAAGGGCCAGTACTCCCCGACCTCCGAACTCGGCAAGATCACCAAGTCGACGCCGATGGGGTCGCTGGACGCGCCGTTCAACCCGGTGTCGCTGGCGCTGGGCGCGGAGGCGTCGTTCGTCGCCCGGACCATCGACTCCGACCGCAAGCATCTGACCGAGGTGCTGCGGGCGGCCGCCGACCACCCCGGCACCGCGCTGATCGAGATCTACCAGAACTGCAACATCTTCAACGACGGCGCCTTCGACGCCCTCAAGGACAAGCAGCGGGCCGAGGAGGCGCTGATCCGGCTGGAGCACGGGCAGCCGGTGCGGTTCGGCGCGGACGGCTCGCGGGGTGTCGTACGGGACCGGGCCGGGGAGCTGACGGTGGTCACCGTGACCCCGGACAACGAGGCGGACCTGCTGGTCCACGACGCGCACGCGGCCTCCCCCACCACGGCGTTCGCGCTGTCCCGGCTGGCCGACCCGGACACCCTGCACCACACCCCGATCGGGGTGTTCCGGGCGGTGGACCGGCCGGTCTACGACAGCCTGATGTCCGAGCAGCTGGACACCGCGATCGAGCAGCGGGGCAAGGGCGACCTGGCCACGCTGCTGGCGGGCGGGGACACCTGGACGGTCGTCGGCTGAGGTTTCCGTGTGGCGTTGTTCTACGAGGTCCGGGAGCGTGTCTCCCGGACCTCGTCGTATGCGCGGCGGGCCTTCTCCACCTGCTCCAGGCGGTTCTCGGTCCACATGGCCAGCGCCCTGACCTGCTCGGCGGCCTCGCGGCCCAGGTCGGTGAGGGAGTAGTCGACGCGGGGCGGGATGACGGGCTTGGCGTCCCGGTCGACCAGGCCGTCTCGCTCCAGGGTCTGGAGGGTCTGGGTGAGCATCTTCTCGCTGACCTCGCGCCCGCCCCAGCGCCCGACCGCCCGCCGCAGCTCCCCGAACCGGTAGGAGCGGTCCAGCAGCTCGATGAGGACGAGCGTGCCCCAGCGGCTCGTCACATGCTCCAGCACCAGCCGCTGCGGGCACAGGGCGTCACCGGCCCTGTTGCTTACCTTCATGGCAGTACCTTACTTGAAAGTGGGTACTGTCTTTTGGTTAGCGCCCTCCCTAGGGTTAGCGACATAACCCCGACGTTCCCTGAGGAGTAACGCCATGAGCATCGTCGTCACCGGAGCCACCGGACACCTCGGCCGCCACGTGATCGCCCAGTTGCTGGAGCGGGTCCCGGCCGAGGAGATCACCGCGGTCGTGCGGGACAAGGCCAAGGGCGCCGGGTTCGCCGAGCGCGGTGTGCGGCTGGCCGTCGCCGACTACAACGCCCCCGAGACCTTCGACGGCCTCTTCTCGGCCGGCGACAAGGTGCTGCTGATCTCGGGCAACGAGTTCGACAAGGGCCGGGTGGCCCAGCACCAGGTCGTCATCGACGCGGCGAAGGCGGCGGGGGTGGCGCTGCTCGCGTACACCAGCGCGCCGGGCACCCTGACCGCGACGCTGGCCGACGACCACCGGGCGACCGAGGAAGCGGTGCTCGCCTCCGGGCTGCCCTACTCGCTGCTGCGCAACGGCTGGTACCACGAGAACTACACCGAGAACCTGGCCCCCGTGCTGGCCCACGACGCGGTGGTCACGGCCGGGGGCGAGGGCCGCGTCTCCTCCGCCGCGCGTGCCGACTATGCCGCCGCGGCGGTCGCCGTGCTGACCGGCGAGGGCCACGAGAACACCACGTACGAGCTGGGCGGCGACGTGGCGTGGGGCTTCGAGGAGTACGCGGCCGAGCTGAGCGCGCGGACGGGGCGGACGATCAGCTACCAGGCCGTGTCCGGGGAGACCCTCAAGGGCATCCTGGCCGGCGCGGGGCTGCCGGACGCGCTCGCGGAGATGCTGGTCGGAGTGGACGCGTCGATCGCGCGGGACGAGCTGGTGGTACCGGGCGGGGAGCTGTCGCGGCTGATCGGGCGGCCGACGACGCCGCTGGCGGTGGCGGTGGAGGAGGGGCTGAAGGCGGCGGCGGCCAGCTGAGGGGTTCCGCCGGTCGGGTGACCCACCCCGCCTCCTTCCCCGTCATGACCGTATGGCGATACGGACATGACAGGCGGGGTGGGGCGGCGTTACCTTCGTTCTCGCGTGGCGGATTGCGAGAAGGAGGAGCCCGTGGCCGGGACGTCCAAGGGTGAACACCGAATAGGGCTGCTGAACGGCATCGCGGCGTACGGGATGTGGGGGCTGGTTCCCCTCTTCTGGCCGCTGCTGAAGCCGGCCGGGGCCATGGAGATCCTGGCCCACCGGATGGTGTGGTCCCTGGTCTTCGTCGCCGTGGCGCTGGTGTTCGTGCGGCGGTGGGCCTGGGCGGGCGAGCTGTTGCGCCAGCCGCGGCGGCTCGCGCTGATCGCGGTGGCCGCCGCCGTCATCACTGTGAACTGGGGCGTCTACATCTGGGCGGTGAACTCCGGTCACGTGGTGGAGGCGTCGCTCGGGTACTTCATCAATCCGCTGATGACGATCGGGCTGGGCGTGCTGCTGCTGAAGGAGCGGCTGCGGCCGGCACAGTGGGCGGCGGTGGGCGTCGGCTTCGCGGCCGTCGTCGTCCTGACCGTGGGCTACGGCCGGCCCCCCTGGATCTCCCTCTGCCTCGCGGTGAGCTTCGCGACGTACGGCCTGGTGAAGAAGAAGGTCGGCCTGGGCGGCGTGGAATCCCTGGCCGCCGAAACGGCCATCCAGTTCCTCCCCGCCCTCGCCTACCTGATCTGGCTCAGCACCCGGGGCGGCCTCACCTTCGCCACGGAGGGCCCCGCCCACGCCACCCTCCTCGCCTCCACCGGCATCGTCACGGCTCTCCCCCTGGTCTGCTTCGGCGCCGCCGCCATCCGGGTCCCCCTCTCCACCCTCGGCCTCCTCCAGTACCTGGCCCCGGTCTTCCAGTTCCTCCTCGGCATCCTCTACTTCCACGAGGCGATGCCCCCCGAGCGCTGGGCCGGCTTCGCCCTGGTCTGGCTGGCCCTGGTCCTCCTGACCTGGGACGCGATGCGCTCCGCGCGGCGCGCCCGGGTGGTGGCGATCTCCCGCCGGACCGATCCGGCTGCGGCTGCGGTGGATGCGGTTGATGTCTGAGGGCTTGGCCGGACGGGGGGAGTTCGATGCGGTGGTCATCCGGACCGACTACGCCCACCAGCGGGCGTGGCGGGCCTTGGTGGCGACGCTGGCCCAGCACGTCCACTTCGTCGACGACCCCTCTTGGTCCGGGGCGCCCGTCGACGACATCCTGACGGCGACCCGCGACGCCGACGACCTGAGCGTCGTCTTCCTCGCGGACACCACAACCATGCGCTCCGCTCCCCCCACCCTCCTCGCGATCACCACCCTGACCCGCGAGGACTGCGAGGACGACGAGGACTACGCCCGTCTGACCGAGTCCGGCCGAACCTTCCGCACCACCCCGGCCGGCGTCCCTGGCATCCACGCCAACCTGAGCCTGGGCAACTTGGGCTTCGAGGAGTACGCGGCCTGGGCAGGGGAGAACCCTGACGGGGTGTACCGGTCAGCTTGAGGTCGGGCCGCGGCCGGTCTGCCGGGCTCGGCGGGGCACGCGGGAAGGCAGCTCAGGTGGCGGCCTCGGCTCCAGTGGATTCTGCGGAGTTTGGGCCGCCACTCTCCCCCTCGTTGCGCGCCTCGACGGGGGCGTGGCGACGCCGTTGCAGCTCAGCGCGTTCGATGTCCGGGATCGTCATCGACTCGGCGAGCACAGCAGCGAGCGCGTCCACTTGAGCGTTGTCGATGTCAGCCGGGAAGAGCCACCGGATGCTCTCCTCGCGCGTGATGAGGTCGATCGCCAGGCGCGCGCTTCTGTCCTGCGTGGTTGCCGCTCGGACGTATCGCACTCGGTCGATCGGGATGTCCTGACGGATCTCGCCCTGCTCGAGAAAGGTGCCAGCCTTCGCCAGGATGATGCGACGGTCGGTGACGACGACCAACGTCCTTGCAGCGGCCTTGTCCATCGCTGCCGCCAGTTTCTCCTTCGCCCCGCCGAGGATCGCGGAAATGGGGCCGAGGGCATCGAACTGGTCAGGGAAACCGAGGACACGAAGGGTTTCGTCGTCCTCGAGGAACCATCGCAGAATGCGAAGGTACGGCCCCAGGTCCAGTGATTCGGGCGCGCACACGACATCCGGGGCCTCGAGTGGAGGGGCCGGTGGATGGAGAGCGTCGGCCAGCGGTGTGATCGCCTCAAGCAGACGGGCGGAGGTCTGGCGCGCTGCCTTCGAGTCCTTCCGCCTTCCGGTCAGTGACTGTGAGAGGGAGTCGCGCCCTGGAAGCTCGGCAATGATCCGCAGCTCGCGCGTCAGCGAGTCGAGGAGATTCGCCGCCTCGGCAAGAGCGGAGTCGAGTTCCGTACGGGTGTCGCGCGCGATGACGTCGACGAGTCGTGCCTCCCCGAGGTCATGGCGCCCAGCGGCTCTCGCCCTGGCGGCGCGGAGCGCCTGGTACCCGGTCCAAGCCTTGATGGAGGACAGCAGGGCATTGGCATCGAAGACGATCGCCTCAGCATTCGCCTGGAGATACTCACGGCGGCGGCGTACATCGGCCACGTCGATCTGCCCGATGTGGCCACGGACGTTCTGCCGGTACAGGTCGAGCTGCTTGCGCAGCGGTGCCTCACTCCCCGCCACGCTTTCCCACAAGGACTGGGGGACCGATTCGACCTCTCGTGCCTGGCCGACCGCGCGCTCGACGGCGACGACGAGCCCTGTCAGTTCGGACCACTGTTCGCTGCGGATGGCCAGGAGGACCTGGCGCGTCAGCGCGATGTTGGTCCTGACGAGGCCGGTGATCTCACTCAGTTGCATCTGAAGGGCAACCATGGCCAACGCCGGCCCGGCCGCCGCCGCTAGCTGCGCCGTGGTCGCCGCGGTGACGGGGATGAAGCGAGCCTGGGCGACGATGCGGACCTGGCTGCCGCTGGCGGCCATCACTGCTCCGAGGTTCGCGCCATCCTTGACGGCAAGCGTCCCACCGGCTTTCAGCAGAGCCTGGGTCGCGTCGCTGATCCTGTACAGCCCCTGCATGCCGGCGAACGCGTTGCCGACGTTGCCAGCCACGGTCGCGGCATTCCCGATCGAGGCCAGAGCCACGGAGAGCTGTTCACGGTCGGCGGCCGGCACGAGCCCGAAGTCGACCAGGTCGAGCGCGAGTTCTGCCGGGACCTCACCGCAGACGACGGCGACTCCTGGAAGCACTTCCGCCAGCAGGACAGGTGAACCGGAGTCACTGCCCTGGCCGTCCTCCTCAGGCTCGGGGCTCCCCACAGAGTCCGACGGGTCCTGCATGCGATCTCCTCCCCCACGAGAACGCGCAACGGCTTGATGCCGTCAGCGTTCCCTGCGAACTTTACGGTTCGATCTCCGGGAGTGACGCGGGGTTGTGGAGTACGTAGGCGCGGTAGAACGCGAGGCCGTGCGCCCCAAAGCGGCGTAACGAGCCCTGTGGACAGGTGGGTGGCGATATAAGGGCTGCATGGTGACTTCTTCTTCGCGGGCTGAGCCGCTGCACTGGAAGGTTGTGGTCGACGCGGTCGATCCGCATGGGCAGGCGGACTTCTGGGGGGCCGCGTTGCACTATGAGCCGGAGGACAACAGTGCGCTGATCGAGCGGTTGTTGGCGGTCGGGGCCTTGGGCGGGGAGGCGACCGTGGAGTATCACGGGCGGCCCGCGTTCCGGGATCTGGTGGCTGTGCGGCATCCCGACGACCCGTACGACTCCGAGACGGGGACCGGGCTGGGGCGGCGGGTGCTTTTTCAGCGGGTGCCGGAGGCCAAGAGCGGCAAGAACCGGCTGCATATCGATCTGCACGCCGGACCGGAGCGGAGGGCCGGGGAGGTGGCTCGGCTCACCGCGCTGGGGGCCACCGTGCTGCGTGAGGTGACTGAGCCCGCGGGCGCGTGGACCGTACTGGCAGACCCCGAGGGGAACGAGTTCTGCGTTCAGTAGTAGACAGGGGCATGACGAAAAGACAGTTCCTGGGACCCATCGTCGCCGTCGCCCTGCTGGCCTCGGTCACGGCGTGTGCGGGGGCGGGGGCGGGGCACCCTGCCCCCGCCGCCACGGCCACCGCTTCCGCGTCCGCGTCCGCGAGTCCGCGTCCCCAGCCCGTCACCGCCGTCATGATGGACCTCATCGGCGGCAACGCCGGCCGCGCGGCCGAGCAGATGGGCCCCGACACCGAGGTGGCCTTCAAGGACATGAGCGGGAAGGGGCGTTCGGTGGACGAGCCGGCCGGGTGGAAGATCTGCGAGACCCGGCCGGGACCGAACCAGCAGATCACCGGTTACCCGGTCGTGCTCGGGGTGGTACGGGTCGGGGAGAGCTGCGAGTGAGCCGGCCTCACGCCTGGGCCGCCGCCGCGCGTGCCGTCAGGCGGGTCATCCGGGCGTGGGCCGACTCCAGGGGGCGGGGGTCGGCCGCGGCCGGGCCCGGCTCGGCGGCCAACGTGGTCCATACGTCGATGAGTTCGCGGCCCATCCGGAGGGCCTGCTCCGCGTCGCCCACCACGCGCCACGCGGTCGCCGCGCTGCGTACGTTGCTGTAGGCCGCCGTCGGGTCGCCCGACTCGGCGCGCTTGCGGGCCAGGTCCAGCGAGAGGTCGAAGGCGCGGGCCGGGTTGCCGGTCAAGTACGCGATGTACGCGCACAGTTCGCGCAAGTGCAGCACCTCGGGGTGCCGGGGCCCCAGCGCGCCGGACGCCTTCGCCACGGCCCGGCTCGCCAACTCGGCCGCCCGCTCGACCTCTCCGTCCCTTACGGCATCCCCGACGCGTCCCAGTGCCGCCGTCCACACCTGCGCCCCGTCCGCCGTCTCCCCCACCGGCACCTCCGCGAGCATCTCCTCCGCGATGGCATCGAACCGGCTCGGCGGAATGGGCTCGGGCTCGGCCTCGGGGGCGGGCTTGGGACCGAGGACGAGTCCGGGAGCCGGCTCGGGGGCGGGCTTGAGCCCCGAACCAGGCTTGAGCTTCCTGAAGTTGACGGTGCCGGAAGCAGCCCGGGGCTTCCGCTCCGGTATGGGCTCCGCCGCCGCACCCCCCATCACCGGCGGCGGCCCGAACACCCCCCGAGGCGGCTGCACCGTCCCCGGCGCCGCGGGCAGCCTCGTCGGCTCGCCCGTCATCCGTGTCGCCCCGTCCGGCGAGATCTCCAGCGGGACCAGGCACCCCGCCGCGTCGTCGTGGATGGTGGCCCGTATCGGGGTGCCGTGGGAGGTGGCCAGATCGCGGAGGTGGTTGAGGACCGCGTCGTGGATGTCCTCGTCCGGGGCCCGGAGGACGGGGGCACCGGCGACCGACGCCGTGCCGGCGGCCGAGACGCGGACCTGGACCGGCCGGTCCGCGCGCCGCTTCTCGAAGCTGAGTCGAGACATCCCAGTTCCCTCATTCCCCCCGGCGCCGCGCCCGGTCGTACGCCTCCTGCGTCCAGTCTCGCCGCCCGCGTCACCCCCGCGCGTCACCGCGACGTCACAGCCTCGCACCAGCCGCCCTTGCGGAACAGTACTTGCATGTGCATAAGATGCATGCGGATTCAACTTCTCTCGCTCCAGGGGTCCCCATGAGCCGTAGATTCCTCTTCGTCCTGGGCAGCGCCCGCACTCAAGGGAACACCGAGTTCCTGGCCCGTACCGCCGCCGAGCAGTTGCCGGAGGGGGTGGAGCAGGAGTGGATCAGGCTGGCCGGGCTGCCGCTGCCCGAGGCGGAGGACCTCCGGCACGACAGCGACCACGTACGCCCCGCCCCCGACACCCCCGCCGGGATGCTGCTGGACGCCACCCTGGCCGCGACGGACGTGGTGATCGCCTCGCCGCTGTACTGGTACTCCCTCTCCAGCCTCACCAAGCGCTACCTGGACCACTGGTCGGGCTGGCTCCGCATCCCCGAAGCCGGCTTCAAGGAGGCGATGGCCGGCCGGACCCTGTGGGGCGTGACGGCGCTCGCCGACCGGGACCCCTCGGTCGCGGACCCCCTGATCGGCAGCCTGAACAACTCCGCCGCGTACCTGAGGATGCGCTTCGGCGGGGTGCTGCTCGGCAACGGCAGTGGGCCGGGAGACGTACGCGAGGACACCGGGGCACTGGCCCGCGCGAAGACCTTCTTCGCGGGCGAGACCCCACCGGCCCGCTTTCCGGGCCGCTAAGGTCTCTTCCCCCTAGGCCGTGATGTCCTTCGCCGTGAACCGCGCCCACGCGGCCGTGCCGAACACCGCCGCGTAGACCCCCTGGAGGACCAGGTTGCGGCGGAGGTCGTCCCAGAGGACCGGGTCGCGCAGGAGGTCCGCGAAGGACAGCCAGTAGTGCGAGAACAGGTACGGCTGGATCGCGTGGAGCTGCGGGATCTGGTCGAGGATCTGGACGGTGATCAGCAGCCCCACCGTGGTCGCCATCGCCGCGATCCCGCTGTTGGTCAGCGTCGACACGAACAGCCCGAGCGCCGCCACCCCGATCAGTGAGGCCGCCACGGCGAGGGCGATCAGCAGCGCCCGGAGCAACCCGTCGCCGAAGCCGATCCGCGTACCGGAGATCGTCGTGACCTCCCCCAGCGGGAACAGCAGCGCGCCCACGGCCAGCGCGGAGACCGCGACCACCAGCGTGGCCAGCAGACAGAAGGCCAGGACGGTCGCGTACTTGGTCAGCAGCAGCCGGGTGCGGCCCGCCGGGGCGACCAGCAGATAGCGCAGCGTGCCCGCGCCCGCCTCCCCCGCCACCGCGTCCCCGGCGATCACCCCGACC
>NZ_WWKH01000491.1:0-10445 GCF_009865595.1 Streptomyces sp. SID1328
CCCGGCGCGCTCCGCGCTGTGTGACACGCGTACCGAACAGATCGCTGCGGATGACCTGCACGGCCACGATCACGAACAGCCACAGTACGGCCAGGAAACCCAGCCGCATGACCGTGAGGGTCAGCTCTGACATTGCCCCCGCTTCACCCTTCGGCTTGCCTATAGATAACGGTGGTGCTGCCCACGACGATCCGCGAGCCGTCGCGGAGCGTAGCGCGGGTGGTGTGCTGCCCGTCCACCACGATGCCGTTGGTGGACCCGAGGTCCTGGATCGTCGAGGGCGTCCCGGTGCGGATCTCGCAGTGCCTGCGGGAGACGCCGGGGTCGTCGATGCGTACGTCCGCCTCGGTGCTGCGGCCCATCACGAGGGTCGGGCGGGAGATCTGGTGGCGGGTGCCGTTGACCTCGATCCAGTACCGGGTCGCGATGCCGCCCATCGGGGCGGCGGCGGGGCGCTGGGTGGCGGGCTGGGGGTAGCCGTAGCCGCCGGGCCGGGCACCGGGGGGCGGCGCGGACGGCATCGGCGGGGCTCCGGCGGGCGGGTAGCCGTATCCGCCCTGGGGGCCATGGGGTGCCGCGGGGCCCGGACCGCCGGAGTGCGGGGCCTGGGGCTCCTGGCTGCTGGAGGAGGCGAGGGTGCGGCTGCGCACCCGGTACAGACCGGTGTCCAGGTCGGGGGCCTTCTCCAGGGTGACCTTGATCGGTCCCATGAAGGTGTAGCGCTGCTGCTTGGCGTAGTCGCGCACCATTCCGGCCAGCTCGTCACCGAGCTGTCCGGAATAGGGGCTGAGCCGCTCGTGGTCGGGCGTGCTCAGCTCCACGATGAAGTCGTTGGGCACGACGGTCCGGTCGCGGTTCCAGATCGTCGCGTTGTTGTCGCACTCCCGCTGGAGCGCGCCGGCGATCTCCACCGGCTGGACCTCGGACTTGAACACCTTGGCGAAGGTGCCGTTGACCAGACCTTCGAGACGCTGCTCGAATTTCTTCAGGACTCCCATGGGGCACCTCCTCCGTCGCTGCCGTTCTGCCGTGCCGTGCTCGGCGCGGCAGCCTCGCCGGTACTGCTCACTGATCGTATCTACGCGCCCGGCAATCAGCCGGTTCCCCCAGCGGACCCCCTTCGAACTCCTTCGGAGGAGGATCGTAGGGGTGGTCCCGGTCCAGTGTCCCGCACCCGGCGTCCGGTCCGGTCCCCCTGTGGATGAGATGGCCGGGACCGGTACGAGGTTGATACCTGAACAGCTTTGTCCACAGGGGCGGGGGTTGCGGGAGGTCCCGGCGGGACGTCCGTGCGGTGCGGGTTCTCGGGCGCGGCGGGGCAGATGGCCTGGTGGGGGGCCTGGGGAAGGGATGTGATTCCACCCCGTGGGCCGTGCTAATGTTCTGCATGTCGGAAGGGGCCAGCCCGCAAGGGCCGAACCGGAAGACACACCCAATGCGCGGGTGGCGGAATAGGCAGACGCGCTGGATTCAGGTTCCAGTGCCCGAAAGGGCGTGGGGGTTCAACTCCCCCCTCGCGCACAACACCCAAGTGGGCGGCATCGTTTGGATGCCGCCCACTTCGGCGTTTCCGGGATCGTGTGCGGGCGCAACCGGGCGACGGGGCCGTGTGAGTAAGGTCTCAGACCCCGGCGTTCACCGGTCGCCCAGGACCTGGCCGATCACATGGCGGGCGTTCGCCGAGATGACCGGGTTGGTGTGCCGGTAGTACGGAAGCTGAATCACCGCCATGGACAGGGCCCAGCCGCGCCCCCGCTCCCAGGTGGCGTCGTCCACGTCGGCCCCGTCCCGGAAGACCGGGCGGGCGGCGGGCGTCAGCAGGTTCCAGGCGGGGATGAGGTCGATCGCCGGATCGCCCACGCCCGCCGTGCCGAAGTCGATGACGGCCGTCAGCCGGCCGTCGGCGCCCAGCAGGTTGCTCGGCATCAGGTCGGAGTGCGTCCAGCACGGTGTCCCCTCCCAGCGGGGTGCCGCCAGGGCGGTCTCCCAGGCGGCCGTGATCGCGTCGGCGTCGAAGGGCTCATCGGTGCGGCGCAGCGCCTCGATCGCGGACCGGGTCTCGGTGTCGGCCGTGCTCAGCGGGCCGCCCCGGTAGGCCGGAGGGCCGCCGTCGAGGCCGGCCTTGCGCAGGGTGGTGACGAAGGCCGCTAGGTCGCGGGCCACGTCCTCGGTGCCGTACTCCGCGCCCTCGACCAGAACTTCGCCCTCCAGCCACCGGTGGACGGCCCACCGCCACGGGTAGCCCTCGGCGGGCTCCCCCAGGGCGACGACCTCGGGAACCGGCACCGGCAGCAG
Organism: Streptomyces sp. SID1328; assembly: GCF_009865595.1. Taxonomy (NCBI): domain Bacteria; kingdom Bacillati; phylum Actinomycetota; class Actinomycetes; order Kitasatosporales; family Streptomycetaceae; genus Streptomyces; species Streptomyces sp. SID1328. The sequence continues at coordinate 2,296 of NZ_WWKH01000491.1, forward strand.
CGGCGCCAGCCGGGGCAGCCACCGGGCCTCGTGGTCCAGTGTCCCGGCACCGCCCTCGAGGAGCGGCAGCCGGACGGTCAGGCCGGTGCCCACGCGGTAGATGGCGTTGACCGTGCCGCCGGACGCCAGGCGGGAGACGGGCAGGCCGGCCCACTGGGGGAACTGGCCGCGCAGCAGCCGCCGTACGAGGTCGGGGTCGGTGTGGGCCTCGCCCGCGTGCATCTTCCTGGTGGTGCTCATGTGGGGGTGACGGTCCTCTTCGTGTCGGTGGTGATGCCGTGCTCTACCGGTACAGGGGGGTGGTGACGTCGGTCACCTCGAAGGCGACCGTTTCGGCCAGTTCGCGGGCGAGTGCGCGGGCGGCGGCGTACCGGATGCTCACCTACGGGACGCTGCCGATCGGCGCCTTCCTCGGCGGTCTGCTGGGCCCGGGCGGCTGGGCCTGTGGAACTCGATCCTCGCCTTCGCGCTCGCGTCGGTGGTGGGCCGGCTGCTGTTCATCGCGGCCTGCCGGCGGCTGCCGGCGCCGGAGCGGGAGGGGGAGGGGATGCCGGCGGAGTAGGGCGGGACGCCCGCCGCGGATGTCCACAAGTGGTGAGTTGTCCACAGGGTCTGACGCGTTTCGGCCACCGCATGTACCTTCGGCACGAGTTGATGTTCGAGACGCTCGTGCGGGGGCGTTCGGGGTGCGGGGGAGGCGGTCGTGGTGGCCGGAGTCGGGGTGGAGCCGGCCGAGGTGAGGCCGGTGGGCAGGGTGCCGAGGCTGCGCGGGTTCGCCGAGTGGCCGCCGGCCGGGTCCGCCAAGCATCGGGGCAAGGCGCTGCGGGCCGACGTGCCCCGTGCCGCCCACCGGGACCTCGTGGTGGACGACGCGCGTCCGGACGCGGTGGCCGCCGTCGAGGAGTCCAACGCCGGGCGCCTTCCCGAGCTGACCCCGATACGGGTGGGCCGCATGGTTGCCTCCCCCTTCGCCTTCCTGCGCGGCTCGGCCGGCCTCATGGCGTACGACCTGGCCCGCACCCCGGTGACCGGCATAGGCACCCAGCTCTGCGGCGACGCCCACGCGGCCAACTTCGGTCTCTACGGGGACGCGCGCGGCGGTCTGGTCATCGACCTCAACGACTTCGACGAGACGGTGCACGGCCCCTGGGAGTGGGACCTGAAACGGCTCGCCGCGTCCCTGGTGCTGGCCGGGCGCGAGGCGGGGGCCGACGAGGACACCTGTCACGCGGCCGCGCGGGACGCCGTCGGCGCGTACCGGCGCACCATGCGGCTGCTGGCCAGGCTGCCCGCGCTGGACGCCTGGAACGCCATCGCGGACGAGGAACTGGTCTCCCACACCGACGCCCATGACCTGCTCGGCACCCTGGAGCGGGTCTCGGTGAAGGCGCGGGCCAACACCAGCGGCCGTTTCGCCGCCCGGTCGACCGAGGAGTGCGAGGACGGCGGGCGCCGCTTCGTGGACGCGCCCCCGGTGCTGCGCCGTGTCCCGGACGCCGAGGCCGCCGCCGTCGCCGCCTCACTGGAGCCGTATCTGTCGACGCTGGGTGCGGACCGGCTGCCGCTGCTCGCGCGGTACGCGGTGCAGGACGTCGCCTTCCGCGTCGTCGGCACCGGCAGCGTGGGCACCCGGTCCTACGTCGTGCTGCTCCTCGACCATCGCGGTGAGCCGCTCGTCCTCCAGGTGAAGGAGGCCCGGCCCTCCGCGCTCGCCCCGCATCTGGCCACCGCGGGCTTCCCGGTGCCGCCCGCCGAGCACGAGGGGCGGCGCGTGGTGCTGGGGCAGAAGCGGATGCAGGTGGTCAGCGACATATTGCTGGGCTGGACCACGGTGGACGAACGGGGCTACCAGGTACGGCAGTTCCGCAACCGCAAGGGGAGCGTCGACCCGGCCGCCCTCGCTCCGGACCAGGTGGACGACTACGGCCGGATGACCGGCGCCCTGCTGGCCCGCGCCCACTCGCACAGCGCCGACCCCCGCCTCATCGCCGGGTACTGCGGCAAGAACGAGGAACTGGACGACGCCGTGGCCGACTTCGCCACCGCCTACGCCGACCTCACCGAGGCCGACCACGCGCGCCTGGTGGAGGCGGTGCGCTCCGGGCGGATCGCGGCCGAGACGGGGGTGTGAGCGGGGATGGGGGGACGAGAGGGGCGGACGCCGTGGTGGGGAAGAGGGTGCCCGGAGTGCTGAGATGAAGTACGTCGAACTGCGCGGCGGTGGCAGCGAGGAGACCGTGCTCGCCGACCCCCGCCCGTATCTCGCCCGGCTGCCGGGCATCGCCGCTGGCCTCCCGCCCGGCGCCCGTGCCTTCGCCACCGACCCGGCGCACTACGACCCCGAGGCCAAGCGCTGTGTCCGCGACCTGCTGCCCACGCGGGTGAACCGCACGGCCGACGGTGACGTCGAGATCCGCTTCCGGCACAACTGCTTCCGGCACGAGGAGGACCTGCTGGTCCGCTACACCGGTGTGTCCGACTTCCAGTCGGACGTGCTGGACGTGTGCGATCCGGCCTCGCTGGGCGATGTGATCCTGGACGAGATCCTGCCGCTGCCGGGTGGCTGCACCCATGAGGTGGCCTGCCGTCCCGGCCGGCTGGTGGTGGCGTGCCGGGATCTGGTGGCCGAGTGGGTTCCGGCCGCTTGCCCGGAGACGGGTTCCTAGGCGGGGCCGGGTTCCTAGGCGGGGACGGGTTCTTAGGCGGGGACGGCGAGTTGGGGCGGTCGTTCCGTTCCGTCGCGGTAGGGCCTTGTGGGCGTGGCCTAGGCTGGTCGGGTGACGACCCCGGAAGCTGAGCAGACCGAGCAGTCCCAGTCGCCGCGGCCCGAGGAACGGCTGGAAAAGGCCGTCCGGGTCGCCGAGCAGGCGCTGATCGACTTCGAGATCGCCGTGGAGACCTTCCGCGTCGAGGTCGAGAACTTCGCCCGGCTGCACGAACAGCGGCTCGGCCCGCTGTACGCCCGCATCGAGGAGCTGGACGCCTCGATCGCCGAGGCGCGGGCCGCCCGTACCCAGGACCCCGAGGACATCCGGCGCGCCGCCGAGGCCCGCGCCAACCTGTCGCCCATCCCCGGTGTCGAGGAACTGCTGCACGGCTGGATGGACGGCCAGGGGCTGTTCCCCGAGGCCACCGCGATGCTCACCGATCAGCCGGTGCGGCCGCCCGAGCGGGTGCGGCCCAGCGAGGAGGTCCGCAAGCTCTACCGTGACCTCGCCCGCAAGGCCCACCCCGACCTCGCCCAGGAGAACGCCGAGCGCACCCGCCGCGAGGAGTTCATCACCCGCGTCAACGCGGCCTACGCCCGCGGTGACGAGGCCCTGCTGCGGGAACTCGCCGCGGAGTGGGCCGCCGGCCCGGTGCCGCCCGAGCGGCAGCCCAGCCCCAGCGACGAGCTGTACGCCCGCCTGGAGTGGCTGGCCCAGCGCAAGGAACTCCTCACCCTGGTCGCGCGGGAACTGGAGAACGGCGCCATCGCCGGCATGCTCCGTCTCGCCCCGGACGACCCCGACAGCCTCCTCACCGAGATCGCCGAGCGGCTGCACGGTGACATCGCCCGCCGCGAGTCCGACCTCGCGGCGCTGCTGACGCAGGAGTGAGGCCCCCGCGTCGCGTGCGGTGCTTCGGGTAGCGTCGGGGGCATGAGTTTCGGAGCTGGTGTGCCCACGGTCGAGGTCACGGACCTCAAGGACGGCGATTTCCTGCTGGACGTCCGCGAGGACGACGAGTGGCAGGCCGGTCATGCCGAGGGGGCGCTGCACATCCCGATCAGCGAGTTCGTCGCCCGCTACGGCGAGCTGACCGAGGCCGCCCCCCAGGACGGCCGCGTCAACGTCATCTGCCGCTCCGGCGGCCGCTCCGCCCAGGTCACCATGTACCTCGTTCAGCAGGGCATCGACGCGGTGAACGTCGACGGCGGCATGAAGTACTGGGAGGCCGCGGGGCGCCCGGTGGTCACGGATGCGGGGCAGGCCGGGGTTGTGATCTAGCGGCTGACCCCCGGCCCGCTCACCGGTCGAAGTCCACCTCCACCTTCTCGGTCATGGGGTGGGACTGGCAGGCGAGGACGTAGCCGGCTTCGGTTTCCTCGGGTTCGAGGGCGAAGTTGCGGTCCATGCGGACTTCGCCGGTGACCAGGAAGGCGCGGCAGGTGCCGCAGACGCCGCCCTTGCAGGCGTAGGGGGCGTCGGGGCGGTTGCGCAGGACGGTGTCCAGGAGGGATTCGCCCTGCTGGGCCGGCCAACTGCCGCCGCGGCCGTCGAGGCGTGCGGTGACCGTGCTGTGGGCGGCCGCCGGGGCGGTGGTGGCCGGGGCGGTGCCGCCGTCCACGTGGAAGATCTCCTGGTGGATGCCGGAGCGGTCCACGCCGAGACCGCGCAGGGCCCGTTCGGCGTCCTCCACCAGGCCGTAGGGGCCGCAGAGGAACCAGCCCTTCACCTGGTCCACCGGGAGCAGCGCGGGCAGCAGGCCGGTGAGCCGCTCCCGGTCGAGGCGGCCGGAGGGCAGGCCCGCCTGCTGTTCCTCGCGGGAGAGCACCGTGACCAACTGGAACCGCTCCGGGTAGCGGTCCTTCAGGTCGGCCACGTCCTCCAGGAACATGGTCGAGGCGGCCGTACGGTCGGCCCGGATCAGGCAGAACCGTGCGCCCGGCTCGCGGGCCAGCAGTGTGGTGGCGATCGACAGCACCGGGGTGATGCCGCTGCCGCCGACGACGGCCGCGAAGAGACCCGGCGCCGGGTCCAGGGTGAAGCGCCCGGCCGGGGTCATCACCTCCAGCTCGTCCCCGGCAGCGATCTCCTTGAACGCGTAGGTCGAGAACGCGCCCCCGTCGACCAGCCGCACCCCCACCCGCAGCGTGTTCGGGCCGGGCCCGGCCGGGTCGGGGGCCGGGGAGCAGATCGAGTAGGTGCGGCGGATGTCCCCGCCGTCCACGCGGCGGCGCAGGGTGAGGTGCTGGCCCGGTTTGTGCCGGTACTCCTCGCGCAGCTCGGGCGGCACGGCGAAGGTGACGGCGACCGAGTCGTCGGTCAGCCGGTCGATCTCGGCCACCCGGAGCCGGTGGAAGCGTGCCATCACAACTCCTTGAAGTGGTCGAAGGGTTCACGGCAGGCGAGGCACCGGCGCAGCGCCTTGCAGGCCGTGGAGGAGAAGCGGCTCAGCAGCTCGGTGTCGGCGGAGTCGCAGTGGGGGCAGCGGATGGCCTCCGGCGCCGTCCCGGTCTCCGCTTCTCCGGCGGGCCCGGTGCGGGTCGGGCCCAGGGTGAGGGTGACCGGTCCCGCGGGGTGCTGGGTACGGGGTGGGGCTATGCCGGACTGCTGGAGCTTGCGGCGGCCCTCCGGGGTGATGTCGTCCGTGGACCAGGCCGGGGTGAGGACCGTGCGGACGGTGACCTCCCGCATGCCGTGGGCGCGCAGGACCTGCTCTATGTCCGCGCGCATCGTCTCCACCGCCGGGCAGCCGGTGTAGGTCGGGGTGAGGTCGACCTCGACCGCGCCGGTGCCCGTGAGGTGGACCGCGCGCACGACCCCCAGCTCGTGCAGGGTGAGCACGGGGAGTTCGGGGTCGGGCACCGAGCCGGCCAGCTCCAGCAGCTCGGTCTCCAGCGCGGTGGCGGTCACCATGACGCCCCCGGATGACTGCGGTGCAGGTGCTGCATCTCGGCGAGCATCCGCCCGAACGGCTCGGTGTGCAGACCCTGCCGGCCCGCACCCGCCGCCCACGCTCCCGTGCGGGGACCCTCGGGCACGGTCAGGGTGGCGCGCCCGAGCACGTCCGTGACGGAGGCGAGCCAACTCGCCTCCAGGGCGGCCCAGTCGACATCCACGCCCGGGATCGGCTGGAACATCTCGCCGGTGAAGCGCCACAGCGCGTTGCAGGCCCGGCTCATCCGGTCGTGGCTGAGGTCGGTGCCGTCGCCGAGGCGCACGGTCCACTGCTCGGCGTGGTCGCGGTGGTAGGCGACCTCTTTGACCGCCTTGCCGGCGAGCGGCTGGAACGGGCCCTCGTTCACGGCCAGTTCGGCGTACAGAAGGTGCTGGTAGGTGGAGAAGTAGAGCTGCCGGGCGATGGTGTGCGCGAAGTCGCCGTTCGGCTGCTCCACCAACTGCAGGTTGCGGAAGGCGCGTTCCTCGCGGAGGTAGGCCAGCTCGTCCTCGTCGCCGGTCATGGAGAGCAGCACGCGGGCCTGGCCGAGCAGGTCGAGCGCGATGTTGGCGAGGGCGACTTCCTCCTCCAGCACGGGGGCGTGGCCGGCCCATTCCCCGAGGCGGTGGGAGAGCACCAGGGCGTCGTCGCCGAGGGCCAGGGCTGCGGTGGTGGGGACGGTGGCGGTCACAGGTGCTTCACCCCTTCCGGGATCTCGTAGAAGGTCGGGTGCCGGTAGGGCTTGTCGGCGGACGGCTCGAAGAACGGGTCCTTCTCGTCGGGCGAGGAGGCGGTGACGGCGGTGGCCGGGACGACCCAGATGGAGACGCCCTCGCCGCGCCGGGTGTAGAGGTCACGGGCGTTGCGCAGGGCCAGCTCCGCGTCGGGGGCGTGCAGGCTGCCGGCGTGGGTGTGGGAGAGGCCGCGGCGGGAGCGGACGAAGACCTCCCACAGGGGCCAGTCGGTGTGGGTCATGCGCGCGTCGCTCCTGTCCGGCCGGTGCTCCCGGCGTGTTTGGCCGCGTGGGCGGCGGCCGCTTCCCTGACCCAGGCGCCCTCGTCGTGTGCGCGGCGGCGCTGGGTGATGCGCTGTTCGTTGCAGGGGCCGTTGCCCTTGAGTACTTCCTTGAACTCGGTCCAGTCGATGGCGCCGAAGTCGTGGTGCCCGCGCTCCTCGTTCCACTTCAGCTCCGGGTCGGGGAGGGTGAGGCCGAGGGACTCGGCCTGGGGGACGGCGATGTCGACGAAGCGCTGGCGCAGCTCGTCGTTGGAGTGGCGCTTGATCTTCCACTCCATGGACTGGGCCGAGTGCTGGGAGGAGTCGTCGGGCGGCCCGAACATCATCAGTGAGGGCCACCACCAGCGGTCGACCGCGTCCTGTGCCATGGCGTGCTGCTCGGGGGTGCCCTTGCTCAGGGCGAGCAGCAGCTCGTACCCCTGGCGCTGGTGGAAGGACTCCTCCTTGCAGATGCGGACCATCGCGCGGGCGTACGGGCCGTAGGAGCAGCGGCACAGCGGGACCTGGTTGGTGATGGCGGCGCCGTCCACCAGCCAGCCGATGGCGCCCACGTCGGCCCAGGTCAGGGTGGGGTAGTTGAAGATCGAGGAGTACTTCTGGCGGCCGCTGTGCAGCTTGTCGAGCAGCTCCTCGCGGCTGGTGCCGAGGGTCTCGGCGGCGCTGTAGAGATAGAGGCCGTGGCCCGCCTCGTCCTGGACCTTGGCCATCAGGATCGCCTTGCGGCGCAGGCTGGGGGCGCGGGTGATCCAGTTCGCCTCGGGCTGCATGCCGATGATCTCGGAGTGCGCGTGCTGGGCGATCTGGCGGACGAGGGTGGCGCGGTAGGCGTCCGGCATCCAGTCGCGTGGCTCGATGCGCTCCTCGGCGGCCACCGCCGTGTCGAAGGCGTGCTGGTGTGCCGCGATGTCCGCGGTGGCGCCGGGTGCGCCGTCCGCGGGTGTGCGGTCCGTGCGAGGCGCGGCTGCTGTGGCCATGCGGTCCCCCTGACCTAGGACTCTGCCGGAAACACGTCCCGACCGATCGTTCGGTTCGTGCGAGTCAATGGTGTGCCGGGGCGTCGTCGGGTGTCAACCGCTGTGGGCAACGCCGTGGGGTGCCTGTGGAAAACCGCCGTGGCCGGTCTGCGTCCCCGGCGATGCCGGGGACGTGCGCGGCGACCGCAGCCGCGCGGCCAAGGCCGGGGCCGGGGCTGCGCGGGGTGGGTGGGGCTGAGTACCGTTCCGTGCGGGTGCCAAGCGGAAGCAAAGGCGTCCGAGGACCAGGGGGCGCCCGCCACGGGCGCGTCGATGCCGGAGCGGAAGCGGGACGGGGCGGGGATGGACGCGTACGACGAGGAGCCGGAGGCCCTGAACGGGCCGGACGGCCCGGCCGGGGCGCGTCGCGCGAGCGGCCCAGGCACACCGGGCGAGGACACCGGTCCGGAGGGCACCGGACCCACGGGCACCGGAACCGAAGGCACCGCAGGCGCCGGCGCCCCCGACCCGGCCCCG
>NZ_WWKH01000492.1:0-10386 GCF_009865595.1 Streptomyces sp. SID1328
AGCGTTCCGCGAGGGCGGTCGGGCGGTTCTCCCAGGTCGCGGCGGACTCCAGCGCGCGGGCCCGGACGCCCAGCCGGGCGGCGGCCTCCAGGTACGGGCGGCCCATGGTGCCGACGCCGGCCAGCAGCAGTTCCCTCGGCGCGGTCATGACGCGGTCCTCTCCACGGGGGCCGCCACGTCCGCGGGCGGCGGGGTGCGCAGCAGGCGGGTGACGGGGGTGACGAGCAGCGCGGCCAGGGCGAACGCCGCCGCGAGGCCGACCCAGCCGAGCGGGCCCCCGGCGATCACGACGGAGGTGATCAGCGCGGGGCCCGTGATGCGCTGGCCGGTGCCGCCGAGGCTGAACACCGAGAGGTAGACGCCCTTCTGGTCCTCGGGGGCGCACTCGTAGCTCAGTTCCCAGCCGCCGGTGGCCTGCCACATCTCCCCGAAGGTCAGCAGTACGCAGGCCAGCCCGAGCACGGCGGCCGCCGCCCAGGCAGAGTCGGGGGCGCCGGACACCGCGAGGGCGGCACAGCACAGGGTGAGCGCCAGCCCGCCGAGCCGCAGCGAGCGCGCGGCGCCGTCCGGGCGTTCCGCGATCCGGGCGACGGGCACCTGGAGCACGATCGACAGCAGGGTGTTGACCAGCACCAGGAAGGGCAGCGCCCCGGCGGGCATCTCGGTGGCCTGGAGCGCCCACAGCGGCAGGCCCACGGACAGGATCGTCACGTGCAGGTTCAGGAAACCGTTGAGGACGGTCAGCAGACCGTACCGCCAGTCCCGGAAGCGCCGGACCGCGTCCAGCGGGCCCACCTTGCGCTGCACGGTGTCGGCGCCGTCGAGCCGGAGCCGGGTCAGCATGAGCGCCGAGAGGACGAAGGCGGCGGCGGTGCCCAGCACGATGGCCCGGTACGGCCACACGCTGTCGGCGGTCAGCAGCGGCGCCGCGAGCAGCGCGCCGACGGAGAAGCCGGCGTTGCGCACGGTGCGGATGATGGCCATGGTGCGGGTCCGGTCGGCGCCCGCCACCGTCGCGGACGCCACCGCCTGGGTCATCGGCTGGGTGGCCGCCTCGGCGGCGGCCAGCGCGCAGGAGACGAGTGTGAAGCCGGCCAGCCCGTGCACCAGGCACAGCAGCGCGAAGCCGCCCGCCCGCCACACCTGGAGGGCGATCAGGGTGCGCCGGGCGCCGAACCGGTCGCCCGCCGCGCCGATCGGCACGGTGGTCAGGAAGCCGACGACGCCCGAGACGGCGAGGCCGGTGCCGACCTCGGCCGGGGTCAGCCCCACCGAGCGGACGAAGAACACCGCCGACGCGGCCAGGTAGAGCCCGGTGCCGATCGCGTTGACCAGCGAGATGACCGCGAACGCACGGCCGTTGGGGGTGGCGGGGACGTAGGCGCGCCAGAAGGAGCGGCTCATTCCCCCTCCCCCGGCACGGACTCCGGCCCGGCCGCGGGCTCGGTGGCGATGTCGATCAGCGCGGCCGCCCGCTCGGCGAGCCGTCCCGCGGCGGCCGGTCCCTCCTCGGTGGTGGCGATGACGAAGCCGGCGCGCTCCCACGAGCTGGTGACGGGCCGCACCACGGCCCCCGGTTCGACGCCGAGGTGCACCGCGTGCACCCCCTCCGCCTCCCGCGCCCGCTCGGCGCCGGACACCCGCGCGACCCGGCCGGGCGGTGGGGTGAGGAAGCGTACGGCGGCGCCCTTGAGGGCGGGCCGGGGCTCCACCGGCCCGCGTCCCTCCAGCACCCGGAGCAGGCAGCTCAGGATGTCCGTGCCGTACGCCTCGTCGATGAGGACGGTGATGCCGCCGCCCGGCATGCGCCCGGCGCACTCGATCAGGTGCGGGCGTCCGTCCGGCCCGGCGAGCAGCCACTCGGAGTGCAGAATGCCGGAGCGGAAGCCGATGCTCTGGGCGAGCCGCAGAAGGGACCGGCGCAGCTCTGCCTCGGTGGCCTCGGGCAGCGGGGCGGGCACGGTGTGGCCCGTCTCGACGGGGTGCCGGGAGTCCCGCACGGTCTTGGCGGTGATGTTGAGGAAGCCGACGACGCCTTCGTGGACGACGGCCTCCACGCTCACCTCCGGCCCGTGCAGGCGCTGTTCGACCAGGTAGCGGGCGGGTTCGCGGTGGCGGGCACGGAGGGTCGGCTCGTCGGCGGTGGTGGTGTGGGCCCACGCCGCGGTGACGTCGTCGTCGGGGCCGAGGAGCTGGACGCCGAGGCTGGCCTGGCGGCCGGCGGGCTTGAGGACGGCTTCTCCCCCGTGGGCGGCCCGGAAGGCGGCGACCGTCTCCGGGCCGGTGGCGGGCGCCCAGTCGGGCTGGAGCGTGCCGGTACCGGTCAGCGCGGCCCGCAGCAGGCCCTTGTCCCGGAGCAGGTGGGCCGCCTTGACGCCCGCGCCGGGCAGCCCCCATTCCTCGGCGAGCGCGGCGGCGGTGACCACCCCGTACTCGACGACGGGGACGACCGCGCGGACCTGCGGTGGCCGGGGTACGGCACGGACGAGACGCTCGGGGTGTGCCTCGTCCTGGGTGGGCGCGGGCAGCAGCGCGGCCACGCAGGCGTGGCGATCGGAGAGCCCGGCGAGCCCGCGTGCCTCGATGACGTCGGGTTCCTCCAGCACCAGCACGGAGCCGACCGGGAGGAGGCCGTCGAGCTTGCCGAGCATGACGGGGCTGTAGCCGACGAGGACATGGGTGACGGACGCCTCCGGGAGCGCCTCGGGCCCGGTGTCGACGGTGATGGCGGCGCGCACCTCCGCCTCCAGGACGTCGAGTCCGTCGACGGTCGGCGCGTCGATGAGGAAGGACACCGCACGGTCCTCGGAGCTGTGCAGCTCGCCCAGACGGGCACCCCGGTCCTGGTGGACGAGGACCGCGCGCAGAGTGGGCGGGGCGTCCGGCGGGCCGGGTTCGAGGTGCGGCCAGAGTCCGCGTTCCCCGACCCAGGCGGGCGCGGTTCCGAAGCCGTCCACGGCCACGTCGCGCAGGATGCCGGGGGTGTGCTCCAGGTAGACCTGGCGGGCGAAGCGGGTGGGCGCCGGGTAGGTGACGGGCTCGCCGAGGGCGATCCGGATGATCTGCCGCTCCAGCGAGGCCCCGGTGGCCAGTTCGTACAGCACGCACAGTCCGTCGCCGGGCGGCCGGGCGGCGACCTCCATGAGTACGGGCCGTCCTCCGGCGCCGATCCGCCACTCGGCGTGGGCGACGCCGTCGCGGAAGCCAAGGGTGTCCAGGGCGCTCGCGTTGGCGGTGAGCAGCGTCTCGGCGTGGTCGGGGCGGTCGCCGGGCACGGTGTGGGACAGCTCGACGAAGGTGGGCGCGTGGGTGTCGGTGGTGTCCTTGCGGGTGACGGAGGCGAAGACGATCCGGCCGCCCTGGACGAGGGACTCGACGGAGAACTCCTGCCCGGCGGCCTTCTCCTCGACGAGCACCGTCTCGTGCGCCGGGTGCCCGGCGAGCAGCTCGCGCAGCCGGGCGGGCCCGTCGACGCTCTCCACCCCGGAACTCGAGTGCCGTCCGGCCGGCTTGAACACCACCGGGTACCCCAGCGAGGCGACGTCCACCCGGTCGCGCTCGCCGGGCGGTACGACGACGACGGCCGGACTGTACTCGGGCAGGTACCAGCGCTGGAGGTACTTGCTGCGGCAGGCACGGCTCGCCCGAAGGCCGGGGCCCGGTACGCCGAGGGCGTCGGCGAGCAGCCCGACCGGTTCGACCTGGGTCTCGCCCACCGCACAGGCCCCGACGATGTCGTACTCCTCGCGCCAGCGCAGGGCGGCGGCCACCGCGCCGGGGAGGAAGGAGTTGTCGCGGCCGGGGTCGCCGTCGACGAAGGCGAAGTCGTGGATGCCGGCGGCCGGATGGGCCGGGTCGGCCGCGCGGGCCAGCGCCTCGTCGCGGGCGCCGGCGGGCGTGATGAGGAGGATCTTCAGGCCGCGCCGGGCGAGTTCGTCCAGGTAGGCCGGTGACCGGCACACCACCAGGAACGATCCCGCCAGTACGAAGGCGGGCGGGCGCTGTTCTCTTCGCTGCGGCTCGTCCATCTCCCGTTCCCCCCGAATGTCGTTGCCGATGTCGATGGTGCGCGGCGGCCGGGCCGCTCCGCCGTCGGCGGGAGGCGGCCCGGTCACCGTCGGGGCGCGTCTCAGTCGAAGCGGAGACTGCCCGTCCGGGTCCTCTTCAGCTCGAAGAAGTCCGGGTAGTTGGCCAGCGCGCGGGCTCCGTCGAAGATCCGGGCGGCTTCCTCGCCGCGCGGGATGGAGTTGAGCACCGGGCCGAAGAAGGCGACGCCGTCGATGTGGATGGTGGGCGTGCCCACGTCCTCGCCGACCGGGTCCATGCCCTCGTGGTGGCTCTTGCGCAGTTCCTCGTCGTAGGCATCGGTGTCGGCGGCGGCCAGCAGCGACTCCGGCAGGCCGCGGGCGGCCAGGGCCTCGGCGGCGACCGCCAGGTAGTCCTTGTTGCCGCCGTTGTGGATGCGGGTGCCCAACTCCTCGTACAGGCCCGGCAGCACCTCGTCGCCGTGGTGGTGCGCGGCGGCGGTGACGATCCGGATCAGGGCGAGGGAGTTGTCGACCAGTTCGCGGTACCAGTCGGGCAGTTCGCGTCCCTCGTTGAGGACGTACAGGCTCATCGGCCGGAATTTCAGGTCCAGTTGACGGTGCTGCTGCACTTCGAGAATCCAGCGGGAGGTGATCCAGGCGAAGGGGCAGGCCGGGTCGAAGTAGAAGTCGACCCTGGCGGTGTCCGTACCGGCGCCGGAGGCCGGCGCGGTGGCGGGCGTGTCTGCGGTCATGCGGTGGGCTCCTCGTGGACGGCGACGAGCGCGCCGTCGCGGTCACGGACGTAGGCGGTCAGCTCGGCGTACTGCTCGCGCAGTTGCCGCTTGAGGACCTTACCGGTGACACCCACGGGCAGACCGGTCTCTTCCGGGACGATCTCCAGCAGGCCCAGCACCGGGTGTCCAGCGGCCCGCAGCGCCTCGTTGGCCTGGCGGAGCAGCTTCTCCGGGTCGGGGTCGGCGACCGACTGGCCGACGGTGACGACGGCGACCGGCACCGTCCGCCCGTCCCGGCGCCCGGCCACCACGGCGACATCGCCGGTGTCCGGGACGTCGTTGAGGATGACCTCCTCCATGAACACCGAGTAGCCGGTGCCCTGTTCGGTCTCGATGGCATCGGCGGCGCGGTCGACGAGGAAGAAGTCGCCCTCGCTGTCGCGGTAGGCCATGTCGCCGGGCAGCCAGTAACCGGACAGCTTGAAGCGGTAGGTGAGGTCGGAGTCACCCCAGTAACCGGGCGTGATGGCGGGGCCCTTGGCGGCGAGGAAGCCGACCTCGCCGTCGTCGGCGTGGCTGCCGTCCTTGCGCAGGATGGCCACCTCGGCGACGCCGACCGGCTTGCCCGCACAGCGGTCGTGGCGCTCGCTGTCCAGGGTGCGGGCCTTGAGCAGCACGCCCCAGCCCAGTTCGGTGGTGCCGAGCCGGTCCAGGAAGGCGGCGGGCTCCAGGCCGGGGCTGCGCATGGAGAGCACCTTGGTGATGTGGGCCTGGTGCACGGCGTCCCCGATGGACACCCACACCTGCACGGAGTCCAGCGCGCCCGGCTCCGGCTCGGTGTTGGCGAGTTCGGCGTAGGCGTGCGCGAAGGACATCACCGAGGTGGGCTTGTACTTGCCGACGGCGGCGGCGAGTCCCGGGCCGCTGCGGTCGCTGAGGGCGACGATCGGGGTCCCGCCGAGGACCGCGTACACGGTGTAGGCGATGCAGCCCAGGTGCGACTGGGGCAGCGCGGTCATCATCAGGGCGCCGGGGTGCTCGGTGTGGTCGACCAGGCGGAACCTGGGTCCGGAGACGATGGACTTGTGGGTGTGGATGGTCGGCTTGGGGCGGCCGGTGGTGCCGGAGGAGTGCAGGATCGTCACCGGGTCGTCGTCGTGGTGGTGCCAGTAGGCGGAGTCCGGGAGCGGCGCGGCCGGCGGGGCGGGCAGCTCCTCGACGGACACGGTGAAGCGCAGGCCGAGGTCCGCCACGGCGGAGCCGAGCCGGTCCAGACGGGCCCGGTCGGCGTAGAGGCCGACGGGCGTGGTCTGCTCGATCAGCGAGGTGGCGATGGCCTGCGGGGCGTTGGAGTTGATCAGCAGGGCGACCGCGCCGATCTGGGCGAGGGCGTAGAAGTGCAGGGAGTAGGCGAGGGAGTCCTCGAACCAGACGGCGACCCGGTCGCGGGGGCCCACGCCCTGGGCGAGGTACCAGGCGGACCAGCTCTGGGCCAGCGCGTCGAACTCGGCGAGGCTGAACTCCTCGCGCTCCTCTCCCGACGGCACGGGTATCGGGCGGCTGGAGCGCAGGAACGGCAGGTCGGGGTGGGGGCTGGCGGCCAGCGCGGACCTCAGCAGGTTGCCACCGCCGATGGCGGGGTCGGCGGCGAGCGCGGTCCGCTGCTCGGGAGTGAGGACGGTCGGGGCGAACGTGGTCATGGACAACCTCTCGGACAGGGGTCGGGCAGGTGCGGCGAGGTCTTCGCCGCCGGTGCCGCGCGGGCCGCGGACGGGATGGCTGGGACCTGTCGTCGCGGGTGGTGCTCGGTCAACAGGTCGTAGGGGGTGTCTTGTCGGCCGGGCCGCGAGCCCGGCGTGACCGGCAGGACACCTCCTAGGGCTGTGCGAAGAGCCGGGCGCAGGTGTCGCGGTGGTGGGCGAGGTCGTCGCCCAGGTAGGCGCGGAGTTCGCCGAGGAGGGCGGCGAAGTCGGCCTCCGTGCCGTGCTCCACGGTGTCCGCGACCCGGTGCACCGCCTCGGCCAGCGCCTTGCGGGCCGCCCCGGCCTCGGCGTTGGCGTGCTGGACGTCCCAGTACACCTCCGGGGTGCCGGAGGCGATCCGGGCCAGCAGGGCGAGCAGCGTGGTCGCGGGCGGCGGGGCCACGGGCCGCAGGTCGGCGGCGGACACCCCCGTACCGGCCAGCGCCAGCCCGAAGCCGAGGACGGCGGCGTGGGTGAGCGCCTGGGAGGCGGCGGCGAGCCGGTCGTGCTCGGCGGCGTCGACGCGTACCACCGTGGCGCCCCATCCTTCGATCAGCTCCAGCAGCGATGCGACGCCGGGTCCGTCATGGACGACCACGGCGGCGACCGGGCGGCCGGCGAAGCCGAGCGCGGGCGCGAACATCGGGTTGAGGCCCACCGCCTGGACGCCGGGGGCGTGTGCGCGTACGGCGCGGGTGACGGCCTGCTTCACGGACAGCGTGTCGGCGAGCACCGCGCCCGGTGCCAGCACGCCGGCCAGACCGGGCAGCGCGGCGAGCGCCACCGGCTCGGGCACGGCGAGGACGACAAGGCCGGCCCGGCGGAGTTCGGCGGTGAGCGCCGGACCGGGGTCGGTGATGTCGCCGCGCATCCGCCGTGCCGTGCCGGACACCGGGGCGTCGGCGGGGTCGACGACGGTCACCTCCATGCCCGCTTCGAGCAGCCGCTCGGTGAACAGCCGCCCCACGGCCCCGGCCCCGCCGACGACGACTGCCCGCCGGGTCACGACCGGCTCCCCGTGGACATGCCGGCCTCGAGCGCCGTCTCCAGCACGGCCGTCACCATCGCCCGCGACTTCACGACCGTCTCCTCGAACTCCTCCTCGGGGTCCGAGAGCGCCACGATCGCCCCGCCCACCCCGAAAGCGACCCGGTCCGGGGTGGCGACGAGCGTGCGGATGACGATGTTGAGATCAGCGGCCCCGCTCAGCGCGAACCAGCCCAGCGACCCGGAGTAGACACCGCGCGGCCCCTCCTCCAGTCGGTCGATGATCTCCATGGTGCGCAGCTTCGGCGCCCCCGTCATCGAGCCGCCGGGGAAGGCCGCCCGGACGCAGGACACGGCCGTCTCCTCGGGCCGCAGGGTGCCCCGGATGGTGGAGACGAGCTGGTGGACGGGTGCGTAGGTCTCCACGTGGAAGAGGCGCGGTACGTGCACGGACCCGACCTCGGAGACCGAGTTGAGGTCGTTGCGGATCAGGTCGACGATCATCAGGTTCTCGGCGCGGTCCTTCTCCTGGCTGAGCAGGTCCTGCCGCAGTTCCTCGTCCTCGGCCGGGGTGGCCCCGCGCGGCCGGGTGCCCTTGATGGGCTTGGACTCGGTGACCCGGTCCGTGCCGACCGTGACGAACCGCTCGGGCGAGGCGCTGAGCACGGCGACGCCCTGGAAGTCGAGCAGCGCCCCGTACGGCACCGGGCTCAGCCGGCGCAGCCGCGCGTAGGTGGTGAGCGGGTCGATGCGGACGTCCATGACGACGGAGTTGGTCAGGCAGACCTCGTACGTCTCGCCCTGGCGGATCTCCTCCAGGCTCTGCCGCACCCGGTCGAGGTAGGCGTCCTTGCCGTGCCGGAGCCGCAGGAGGTCACTGGCGTCCGGGTCGGTCATGCCGGTGAAGCGGGCCGGGGTGTCCGGTGCGGTGCCGGGGGCGGGCAGGGCGCGCAGCCGCGCCTCGGTCTCGTCCAGCCAGCGCAGGGCGTCGCGGTCGTCGCCGTCGGCGGAGAGGGCGAGCAGATAGCTGACGCCCTCGGCGTGGTCGACGGCGAGCATGCGGTCGGTGAACAGCATGGCCGCGTCCGGGGTGGCGGACTTGTGCACGGCCTGGCCGCCGGTCTCGGCCTTGAGTTCGTAGCCGAGGTAGCCGACGTAGCCGAGGTTGAACTCGAAGGGCAGCCCTGCCGGTACGGGCACGGCGCGGGTGCGGATCTGTTCGTCGAGGTACTCGAAGAAGCCCTGCTCGACGATCTCGCCCTCGTCGCCGGCGCGGCCGGGGCTGCGGACGGTGACGCCGCCGTCGGAGACCCGGTAGCTGACGTACTCGGCGAGCGGGCCGCGTCCGTCGCCGAGGAAGGAGAAGCGGGACAGGCCCTCGATGACGGCGCCGCTGTCCAGCCAGAAGCTGTGGGCGTCCCCGGCGAAGAGGGCGCGGTAGGCGGCCTCGGTGTCGGGCTGGAGGCCGATCCGCCGGGTGTGCACGGTGTACCGGGAGCCGCTCGCGCCGGTGGCCCGGTGGGCGAGCGCCAGGCGGCGGAAGTTGCGCAGCAGGTCGCGGCCGTACTCGCTGCTGATGGACTCGGGGTGGAACTGCACGCCCCACACCGGCCGGGACACGTGCCGTACGCCCATGATCACGCCGTCCCCGGTCCAGGCGACGGCCTCGAGTTCGTCCGGCAGGTCGGTGGCGGCGAGCGAGTGGTAGCGGACCACGTCGAAGGGGCTGGGGAGTCCGGCGAAGAGGTCGGTGCCGTTGTGGTGGACGGCGGAGATCCGGCCGTGCATGGGCTCGGGCGCGAGGGCGACGGTGCCGCCGAACAGATGGGTGATGCCCTGGTGGCCGAGGCAGACGCCGAGGACGGGCAGTCCGCTGTCGAGGATGGCGCGGGCGCTGATGCCGAAGTCCCGCTCCCGGTCCGGACGTCCGGGGCCGGGCGAGATGACGACGGCGTCGAACTCCTCCAGCCGCAGCGCGGACCAGTCGGCGCCGTTGCGGACGACGACCGGCGGCCGTCCGTTCACCTCGCCGAGCAACTGGTAGAGGTTGTAGGTGAAGGAGTCGTAGTTGTCGATGAGCAAGGTCCTCACGAGGAACCTCCGATCACCCGGTCCTCGACGCGGCAGGTCTCCTCGATCACGAGGTCGTACAGCTTCCGCAGGAACTCCCGGTCGATGCCGTGCCGTTCGCCGTAGCGGGCGGCGCGTTCCTGGACGATGCCGATACGGTGCGGCTGCATCATCGGCACGTCGTGCTCCCGCTTGAAGTGGCCGATCTCCACGCACTTCTCGATCCGGGCACGCAGTTCGTCCAGGAAACGTTCGTCGATCGCGTCGAGCTCCGCCCGAAGGTCCTCGATGGTGACGCCGGCTGTCGGCCTCTCCCCCATGGCTGCCCCTCCCGCCTGTCCACGGTCCGAATGTGCCCGCCGCCGGGCTCGGCCCGCCACCGGCCCGATAGCTCGGATCACCGCAGTGCACACAGTGCGGGGATCGATACGGGGACAAGCGGGACATGTCGGCGGGCCCCGGAGGCCGCACGGGGAGGGGTCAGACGCGCAGGAAGGCCGGCGCTCCGGGTGCGGTGGCCTCGGCGACCGTGCCGTCCTTCGCGGGGTGGTCGCGCAGCAGGTCGGCCACGATCTCGGTGGCGAGCCGGTGCCAGGTGGGCAGGCGGCGCAGCATGGCGTGTTCCGCCCCCGTGATCATGATCATCCCGGCGTGCGCGCCGGCCGTGCGCGCCCGCAGCACGAAGTTGACCGAGTCGTCGGCGCCGGTGATCCGGTCGGCGTCGCCGTGCATCACCACCAGCCGCCGGCCGCGCAGGTGGACGGCGGGTTCGGCGGCGGGCAGCCAGGGCGCGAGCGCCAGCACTCCGCGCACGGCCGGGTGGGC